>DASPJC010000371.1:0-3852 GCA_035628815.1 Ohtaekwangia sp.
TCGATCGATGGTTGGCTGCGAAAGCACGTGGGCATCGTCATGAACGCGATGGCCCCAAAGTTCGGGTACCGCCTTTTGCGCCAGCACCGTTTGTTGTACAAACAACCACGAGGCAACGATAAGAACGTAGCGGAAGTATAAATTCAAGCGGATGATCAGGATATTCATGTTATACGCTTTCAGCAAATTTTTTTTATCGTTACCACGAATCACTCGAACCACCGCCGCCAAACCCACCGCCGCCGCCGAAGTCGGATCCGCCCCACGATCCACCACCACCGCCTCCTCCGAAGCCTCCGCCCATTCCAATCCAGCCCGCGCCGGATGACCAGTAGCCACCGCGTCCGCCACCACCGCCCTTGCGACGCGACATGGCAAAGATGACAGCCATGATAATTAACAAAGTAATAAACGGGGATCCGCGTTTCGATTTTTTACGCCGGGGTGGTGCATCATTTTTGTATTCGCCTTTAATACCCTGGATGATGGCCATGACACCGGCCTTTACGCCGCCATCGTAATCGCCGGCGCGAAACCGTGGTGCGATTTCATTCCTGTTGATACGCGACGACAGCGCGTCCGTGAGCACGCCTTCGAGCCCCATGCCTACCTCCGTCCGTACGAGGCGATCATTGACGACAATCAGCAGGAGTACGCCATTGTCTTTGTCAGCCTGACCGAGTTTCCACTCCTTATGTGCGACCCGTATGGCGTATTCCTCCAACGACTCGCCCTGGAGCGTGGGGATGACAAGCACAGCGATCTGGTTGGAGGTCGAGTCTCTTTCAGCTTTGAGGATGGCTTCGAGTTCCGCTTCCGTATTGGCGGAGAGAACGTTTGCCTCGTCGTGCACCCACCGGCCACCGTGTTCAGGAACCGCCACCTGCGCAACACTGCCGAAACACAATAAGGACAGCAATACCAATAACACGCTGGCGCGCATAGGGCAGGCGTGATGGGAACCGGATGGCTTCAGGCGCGCGTGACGGATCCGTTTGCTATCCATCAATTCTGAGATCATCCCGCAGTTCATTAGTATCGTCGTCACTTTTATGAAATCCTTTTTCCAGTAAAATTTCACCACATCGTTTGATCGCGGCTTCAAGGCCGTCGACGAGTCGTCCCTCCCGGATGTGCGCGATCAGGTCGGCCACGATCTTATCCCACTCTTTCTGATCGACCACCTTGCTGATACCCCGGTCCGACATAACAATCACCTCATGCTCCAGAAAAGAGATGAAGATCATAATGCCTGTGCGGTGACGGGTGTTAAATACTTCTTCTTCCAGGAATGCGTTCTCAGCCCGTTGCCGGGTTGCCAGGTCCAGGTGTTTCTGGCTGGTCAACAGGCGCTGCGATGCACTGGAGAAATTCGGGAGCGCGGCACCGATAAACCCCGCGATCAACACGACGATGAAAATGAACAGCGGATCGTAAAACAACGTATTGACGGCATCAAAGATGACATACCGGTCGATCACAATCATCGTTAAAAACGTCAGCGCGCCAAGGATCAGCCCCGCGCGATAATTGGCCAACGGATAAAAACCGCTTCGCTCGACAATAACCGGGACAATTTCTCCTGAAATTTTATCTTCGGCGTCCTTGACGGCAGCCTTGATCCGTTGCAGCTCGCTGTCAGTAAATTTTTGTTTGAGATTCATGACGACAGATTTGAATCAAAGATAGGGGATGACGGGGCAATTCGCTATTGTTCGCAGGGAGAATGCAGGGATTATCAATTATTCGGCAGACCAAGGATTATTCCTTAATTTTCTGCGCATGGAAAGCTTCTTTACAGAAACACTGGGGGTACCCGAAAACATTTTCAGTTACGTTCTATTGCCGTTGCTGATTTTTATCGCGCGTATCGGCGACGTTTCGATTAATACCATCCGAATCATCTATGTTCTGGGTGGCCGCCGGCTTACGGCAACCTTGCTCGGCTTTTTCGAATCCTTTATCTGGCTGATGGCTATCCGTCAGATCTTTGAGCATCTCGATAACTGGATATGTTACGTGGCCTACCCCGCCGGATTTGCGTCAGGAATCTTTGTCGGGATGATCATTGAAGAAAGAATTGCTTACGGCAAGGTGATCGTCCGGATCATCACCCGCAAAGAGGTAAACACCCTGCTTAATTACCTGAACCAACAGTCTTTCCGGTTCACGCATGTCAATGCACAGGGACCGGATGGGCATGAAAACCTTGTTTTTACGGTGCTGGAACGTGAAAGGCTGGAAGACCTGCTGGTCAAACTGAAGAATATATTGCCCACGGCATTTTACACAGTAGAGCGCGTGAACAGGGCGGGTGAAAGCGGAACGGTGGTTCAGGAATCAACACGCTGGAGCATCTCGTCATGGCTTCGCACCATCAAAGGCGGATAAACTGAGAAAATGTATGCGATGAATGTAATGTCCGCCTTATTTCGTATACTTATTGATAAAACTACTGTTATGAAATCCATGCGTTTAATGTCATTCTCCCTTGTCTTTTTTCTTATCGCAACAGCCTTTAATCATCCGCCCAAGGACATTAAGCTGGAATATAAATTCAAAGTAGGCGACGTCTATGAATGGACACAGGTTACAAAGCAAACGATCAAACAGACCATTGGCGGCGGCGAGATGGTCATCGACATGGCGGTTGACGGCGTGATGAGACTGAAGGTCACCGAGTTGACACCGAATGGCGCAAAAGTTGAAACATCTTTTCCCAAGGTAAAAATGGTGACCAAATCACCGATGGGCGAAGTGGCGCTCGATAGCGACGGTCCACAGGACAATGCACAGAACAAGATGATGAAAGCGATGACCGTAAATTCCGTTTTTGTTTTTATGACAAAAGCGGGCGCTGTTGAAAAAGTGGAAGGCACCGAAAAACTTTTTTCAGGTTTGTCCGAGCTGGGTCTTGACGAAGCGGCCCTCGCCCAGGCAAAACAGACCATGGAACAGATGCTGGGCGAAAAATCGATCAAGGCAAATATCGAGATGGCTATGGTCCGCTATCCCGCCGAAAAGGTCAAGGTAGGTGATACCTGGAAAAGCTCGACAGAAGCAGCCATGAATTTTCCCATGGTGTACGATAACACCAGTTCACTGATCAACATTGAGGGGACCACAGCGTCGATCGATAGCGACGCGAACATCAGTACGACCGATAAAGAAAAGGTCATCAGCCTGAATGGCTTCAAAGCGAAATCCGATCTCAGCGGTCGTCAAATGTCGAAAAGCAAAATAAATGTCAGCACGGGTTGGCCGTCTGAATTGAAAGTCCTTTCAGAAATAAAAGGGAAAATGGTTCTGCTCGCGGGCGGGCCTATTCCGGAAGACATGGATGTACCCATGGAGATCACGAGCGAAAGTACTTTTACGATTGCCAAGAAGTAAATTCAGCACAGCAAAAAAAGGAGGGCGTAAGAGACCCTCTTTTCTTTTGTTCCGTCAGACTTCCGCCATCATCTTCAGGATGTCATCTACAAACTCACGGGAGTTTGAAAGTCGCGGTACTTTATTCTGACCACCCAGCTTACCACGGCGTTTCATCCAGTTATAGAAAGTACCTTCTTCGACGCAGTGAATCACGGGCGCAACAAGGGCCATGTCATGCCGGCGTTTCGCATCATAATCCGAATTGATCGAACGGAGGGTGTCATCGAGTATTTGTGTGAATTCATCCATGCTCGCGGGCCTGACAATAAATTCAATGATCCATTCGTGCCCGCCTTTTTTTCCTGCGGCGAGGTAAACCGGTCCGGCCGTAAAGTTATCGATGACAGCGCCTGTACGTTCGCAGGCAGTCGTGATGGCGGTTTCAGCATTCTCAACGATCACTTCTTCACCGAAGGC
>DASPJC010000372.1:0-5342 GCA_035628815.1 Ohtaekwangia sp.
CCGGGTAACCTCAGAGCTTTTTATCAGGTAAAGATGCGCAACCTGCGCAATGGCAAAATCGCCGAGAACCGCTTTCGACCCGGAGACGAGATTGAGATCCTGCGCGTGGAGACGAAAGAATACCAATACCTATACGCAGACGGTGAAAGCCTCGTCTGCATGGACAACGAAACGTTTGACCAGATTTACCTCGATAAAAAATTACTGGGCGATTCTGTAAACTACATAAAAGAAGGTGTTACGCTGCTGATCGCATTTGAAAATGGAACATTGCCTATTACTGCAGAAGCACCCGCGCATGTAACCATGGAAATACAATACACCGAACCCGGCATGCAGGGCGACACCGCTACCCGCACACTAAAGCCGGCAAAACTTGAGAACGGCGTCGAGATCCGCGTGCCGCTATTCGTTAACAATGGGGATAAAGTAAAAATCGATACCCGTTCCGGAGCATACATCGAACGCGTTAAATAAAAAGGAACATGAGCAAAGCCCGAAGCAAGACATCTCCTGCAAAAAAACAATCCAACACTGTTCGGGAACCCGGCAGTTCCACAACAGCAACCGCATCAGCCATGAAAACTTCAGAAATCAGAGATCTTATCGATTTTATTTCGAAAACCGGACTGAACGAAGTCGATATCGAAACGAAAGAACTGAAGTTGCACGTTAAACGCGAACCCGATCAGAAGGTATTCAAATCCTCCTCTGCCATGGTCGCTCCCCTTGCAACACAGGCCATTCCTGCCGCACCGGCGGTTGCCTCCACGCCGCAAACCAAAACGGAAAAGCCCGCCGCTGAAATTTCCACTGGCAAAAAAACCGTAGAGATAAAATCACCGATGATCGGTACGTTCTATCGGTCCGCCACACCTGATTCTCCCGCCTTTGTCTCCGTCGGTGACAAGATCACCAAGGGCCAGACCGTTTGTATCATCGAGGCGATGAAACTGTTCAACGAAATTGAATCTGAATTTTCCGGAACAATCATCAAGGCCATGGTTGAGAACGCTACCCCGGTTGAATACGACCAGGTTCTCTTCGTTGTAGAACCCGATTGATGAATGTCCGGTCATAAACTGTAGGCCTGCTTTTTTTCGAAGGTCACGCAGGAAAATTGTTCCCCTTGTAAAAACAGATATGTTTAAAAAAATACTGATAGCAAATCGCGGTGAAATTGCATTGCGCGTAATCCGAACCTGTAAGGAAATGGATATCAAAACCGTTGCGGTTTACAGCACGGCCGATCGCGAAAGTCTCCACGTCCGTTTTGCAGACGAAGCGGTATGCATCGGCGACGCGCCCAGCAAAGATTCATACCTCAATATCCCGCGGATCATTTCGGCAGCAGAGATCACGAACGCCGATGCAATCCACCCGGGTTACGGATTCCTGTCAGAGCGGGCGGAATTCTCCGCTATCTGCCACGAGTACGGCATAAAATTTATCGGCCCGACACCGGCCATGATCGAGGCAATGGGTGATAAATCCACAGCCAAGGATACCATGAAAAAAGCCGGCGTTCCTACGATTCCCGGCTCCGAGGGATTGTTGAGCTCGGTCGAGGAAGGACTGGGACTGGCAAAAGAAATCGGGTACCCGGTCATCGTTAAAGCAACCGCGGGTGGTGGTGGCAAAGGCATGCGGATCATCAACGACGAATCTGAATTCAAGAAGGCCTGGGATGACGCGAAACGCGAAGCCGCCGCGGCCTTTGGCAATGATGGTCTTTACCTCGAAAAATTCATCGAAGAACCACGGCACATCGAAATACAGGTGGTCGGCGACCAGTACGGCAAGGTTTGTCATTTGTCCGAACGCGATTGTTCCATTCAGCGCCGGCACCAGAAGCTCGTGGAAGAAACACCTTCACCTGTCGTGAACCAGGCCCTGCGCGAGAAAATGGGTGAAGCTGCCATCAAAGGGGCACGGGCCATCAATTACGAAGGCGCGGGAACCATCGAGTTTCTCGTCGACAAGCACGGCAAGTTTTACTTCATGGAAATGAATACCCGTATCCAGGTAGAACATCCTATCACCGAGGAAGTGACGGACTACGATCTGATCAAAGAACAGATCAAGGTAGCGGCCGGCGTACCGATCTCCGGGACAAATTATTTCCCCAACCTTTATGCAATGGAATGCCGGATCAATGCGGAAGATCCTGCGAACGGATTCCGTCCGTCGCCGGGCAAGATCATCAACCTTCATCTACCCGGTGGACACGGCGTGCGTGTCGACAGTCACGTTTATGCCGGTTACACCATCCCGCCAAACTACGATTCGATGATCGCCAAACTCATCGTTACAGGGCAATCACGGGAGGAAGTCATCACGCGGATGAAACGCGCGTTGAGTGAATTTGTGATCGAAGGGGTGAAAACAACCATTCCGTTCCACCTGTCACTGATGGATAATGCAACTTTCCGTTCCGGTAAGTTCACGACGAAATTCCTCGAGACTTCATTTGATTTTTCGACGCTGAAATAACGTCTGTTATCCCTGTTTTTACTTAGATCGCCCACGATTTAATCGAGGCGATGTAAATAAAGGCTATGATTCTATTTCGCCTTTTTAACCGGCGGAGGTGTTTCTTCTATCACGCGCACCAGTTCCTGGTACCACGGTTCTCCGTATTTACGGATTAACGGATCTTTCAAAAACTTGTAAACGGGAACCTGTAATTCCTTTCCCAGGGAACAGGCCGGCGAGCAGATGTGCCATTTGTGATAGTTCAGCGCTTCAAAATTCTTTTTCGAACTTACCCTGATGGGATAAAGGTGACAGGAAATAGGCTTCTTCCAGGTGATCTTTCCGTCGTTGTACGCCTGCTCGATGCCGCATTTAAGAATACCCTTTTTATCGTAGATCGCGTAAACACATTCGCGTCCGCCGATGACAGGTGTGCAGAGCTCCCCATCGTCATCCGTCGTATGCGTGCCCTCTTTTTCGATGGTTTTGATACCTTCTTTCGACAGGTACGGCTTCACGATGGGATAAATCTCTTCAAGGATCGCGAGTTCGCTCTCTTCCAGGGGTGCGCCAAAATCGCCTTCCACACAACAGGCACCTTTGCATTTTTCAAGGTTGCAGACGAATTCCTTATCGCGGACATCATCTGAGATCAATACCTCGCCTACTTTTATCATGACAAAATTTTTACAAAGATAGTTTTTTTATGGCTGTCTCCATCAGCAAACATGTTCCGCGGTCACGAATCGCCCGGGCGATCAGGTATTGTGCAGGCCGGATGCCTTAACCTTTACTTTAATCCGGGCCATGGAAACAATATGCAATCACCCATCAATCGGTTCATCGTGCGGTCTGAACGCAATGGCTTCATTCAGGGTTTTTATAAAAAGATTTCCTCATAGACATCGCAGGGAAAATCCGTTGGAAGGATATACTCCTTTAATGTTAATTTGCGGACCAATATGACTGATTATTTAGATAGCCTGAACCCCCCTCAACGCGAGGGCGTAGAAAATCCCGATGGCCCCTGTATGCTTATTGCCGGTGCAGGCTCCGGAAAAACACGTGTGCTGACGTATCGCATTGCCCAGCTTATCAACCGGGGCGTCGATCCGTTCAACATCATGGCGCTGACATTCACCAACAAGGCGGCGAAGGAAATGCGCGAACGGATAGAAAAGGTTGTAGGCCATGATGCCCGCAACTTGTGGATGGGTACTTTTCACTCGGTGTTCTCCCGCATATTAAGAGCCGAAGCACATCACCTCGGTTACCCGCACGATTTCACCATATACGATACCGACGACTCGAAGACGTTGGTTAAAAACATCGTTAAAGAACTGGGGCTGGACGATACCGCCTACAAACCGAGCACGGTGTTCAACCGGATTTCGGCAGCAAAAAACCGGCTGATCAGCTGGCAGGAGTATCTCGCGAACCCCGAACTGATGGGCGACGACGCCGCGAACCTCAGACCGGAGATCGGCAAGATCTACAAGACCTATGCCCTGCGATGTTTCAAGTCGGGCGCGATGGACTTCGACGACCTGCTGTTCAACACCGACAAATTATTCAAGGAACACCTGGAGGTTTTGAACAAATATCAGCATCGGATCGAGTATATCCTGGTCGATGAGTTCCAGGATACAAACCTTTGCCAGTACTTTATTATCCGGAAACTTGCTTCTGTAAAGCAGAACATTTGCGTCGTCGGCGATGACGCACAAAGTATCTACGCTTTCCGCGGCGCCGACATCACCAATATCCTGAATTTTGAGCGCGACTACCCGGAGCTGCGCATCATCAAGCTTGAGCAGAACTACCGCTCCACGCAAAATATTGTCAACGCTGCCAATTCCGTCATCAAACGGAACCGGGCGCAGCTCCCGAAAAATGTTTGGACAGCCAATGAAGATGGGAACCTGATCGAATTGATCAAGGCCGTCTCAGACAACGAGGAAGGGCGGCTGGTGGCGACATCGATCTTCCAGGAGAAGATGCAACATCAGCTCAGGTTCAGCGACTTTGTCATCCTTTACCGCACCAACAGCCAGTCCCGTGCGATTGAGGAAGCGCTTCGCCGCATGAACATCAAGTATAAGATTGTAGGCGGCCTGTCGTTTTATCAACGCAAGGAAATCAAGGATCTGCTTGCATACCTCCGCTTCACCATCAACCAGCAGGATGAAGCTTCTTTTCGTCGCATCATCAATTTACCCAAACGCGGCATCGGCGATTCAACGGTCGACAAGATTGTAGTGGCCGCCAACGATCATGCGATCTCCATTTGGGAAGTTTTGCAGAACGCCACGCCCTTCGTCGGCGGACGCGCCGCATCGCCCATCGAGGATTTTGTTGCCATGATCAAGCGGTTCAATGTCGAGATCGGCAGGAAAGACGCCTATGAGGCAGCCTTCGAAATTGCCAAAGGTTCCGGCTTGCTACGGGAACTCTACGAAGATAAAACCGTAGAAGGTCTGAGCCGGTATGAGAACGTCCAGGAATTGCTGAATGCGATCAAGGAATACGTGGATGACCCGGAACGCCAGGACAAATCACTTGGCGCATTCCTCCAGGAGATATCCCTTGTCACCGGTCAGGATGAAGATAAAGACAAGGACCCCGAGAAGGTAACGCTGATGACCATTCACATGGCAAAGGGGCTGGAGTTCCGCTATGTTTACATTGTCGGCATGGAGGAGGATCTGTTCCCGTCCCAGATGATGCTCAGCAGCAGGGCCGATCTCGAAGAGGAACGCCGGTTGTTTTACGTGGCGATCACCCGCGCGCAGAAGCGGCTGTTCTTGTCCTATGCCCTCACGCGTTATCGTTTCGGCCGGTTGAAGAACTGCGAACCCAGCCGGTTT
>DASPJC010000373.1:0-6245 GCA_035628815.1 Ohtaekwangia sp.
AGAAGAAAAAAAATTTTTGGAGGGAAGGGATACGGTCGAAAAATATCAAATGTGTTTGTTTGGCGAACACCTGCTGCCACGCGTGCCCGATGGCATTCCCGTTTGTGTTGTTGAAAGTGAAAAGACTGCCGTTTTGGCAAGCTTCTTTTACAAGCAATTCCACTGGGTAGCATGCGGCTCGAATAATGGTTTGACCGATGGTAAGGACGGCAAGCCCGATAAGATCTCTGTGCTGAAAGGTCGCACGGTTTATTGGCTGTGCGACGCCGACAGCGCAGGTCGCATGAAGGTCGACGACAACGGCGTGATCAAGCCATCCAGCATCCGGCACCTGATCGAGCACATCGAAAACTTTCACATCGCAGATCTTTTCCCCAACAGATCCGACGGGTACGACATTGGCGACGCGATTGTGGACGGGATCCGCCCCGAGATCATCCCCACGTGGACAAAGGGACAGGAACAGGAGGACGAGAAAAAGAAGATCGAGAGCAACGATTCTTATGAGTACGATCTTCCGGACGGTGTACGCTTCGACGATGTAAAGTGGGACATCCGGAAGTACATGCACTTTGAACACGCCGGCCGCGTTTACATCGTCCGCAAGCGAAAAGGAAATAGCGGCGACTTCGAGCAGAAAGGAGTAGGCTCATACTACTGCTCGCCCATTACAAACTTTACCATCAAGTCACTTGGCTTGATCGCCAGCGAGCTCGAACCTACACGGCTTGTGGAGATAAAGAATATCCATGGCCTGTGCGAAGTGGTGAAGGTACCGACCAAAGCCTTTGCCAGTCCCACAGAGTTTACCGTGTTCATGGAAAGCGTCGGCAACTTCCAGTACGATGGCGTCGGAATGGACCTGAAGAAGATCCGTGCCAAGCTGTACGACACCATGCTCACCTTCGATGAAGTCGAGAACCTCGGATGGCATTACACCGGCTACTTCCTGTTTGCCAATGGCGCATACAACGGCAAGTTTACACCGATCGATAGGTACGGCTTTGTCAAACTGGGTGAGAAGAACTTTTTTATCCAGCCCCTCAGCTGCATCATCCGCGAGAACTCCGAGGACTGGGAAGATGAAAAAAAGTTCATCTACAAAAAGAAGGAAAGCGTCACACTAAAGGCCTGGGCCGATCTGTTCTGTAAGGTTCATAAAGACAACGGCCGCATCGCCCTGGCGTGGTACATCGCCTCGCTGTTCCGCGACTTTATATACCAGCGCTTTAAGTTTTTCCCTCACCTGTTTCTATTCGGGCCTCCTGGTACCGGTAAGAGCCAGGTAGGTTGGAGCATCCGCGCGCTCGGGTTCGCAGGTATCGTGAAGCCCTTCAACTTGAACACCGGCACCGCAGTGGCCTTCCACCGGGAATTCTCCCACTTCAAAAACTTCCCGGCATGGTGCGATGAGTACGACAACAGCATTGCCTTCGAACGGATCCAGGCTTTGAAAGCCGCTTACGATGGCGTAGGTCATAAGAAGTCCGTGAAGGATTCCGATAAGCGCACCAAGAGCACACAGGTAAACCGCGCCATCATGATCAGTGGCCAGCAGCTGCCGATCGCAGATAACGCACTGTTCAAGCGGGTCGTGCTCCTGCAGTTCCACCAGACCGAATACAGCACGGATGAAAAGAAGCTGTTTGCCGACCTGCAGAATCTTGAAGAAGGAGGCCTGAGCTTTATCACCGCCGGCTTCATGCACTTCCGGAAGGAGATTGAAACCCGGTACTACGACGCTTTCGATGACGTGCTCAACGACTTGATGAAGGAAATCAACAGGCAAGGCTTCGACGCTGAAGACCGGATCGTACGCAACTCCTGTATCGTGCTTACCGCGCTGAAGGTTATGCAGGACAAGCTGGCCGAACACCTGCCCTTTAACTACGACGATCTGAAGAAGATCCTGGTGAAGAACATCAAGGAGCAGATGAGCCTGATCAGCAACAGCAACGAAACGAATACATTCTGGGATACTGTGATGTTCCTGGCGCGGAAGGGTGAGATCAAGGAAAGTGAAGACTTTGTGTTCGAGGCGAAGAAGATCCAGAAGATCGTGGTGAACCGCACCGACCAGCACCGTGAGTTTCCGAAAACCACCGAACTGCTCTTCATCCGGTGGACGAAAGTCATCCCGCTGTACCGGGAGGCCTTCAAGCGTCAGAACAGTTCGAATGCCGCGCCGATGGACCGTGGATCGCTCCTGCACTACCTGCAGCACAGCAAACCGTTCGTGGGCATGGTCGACAACGTGAACTTCAAAGATAGTCGCACCAGCGCCTACTGCTTCGATTATGAGATTTTGAAGGCAATGGGCGTGTACCTGGGCGGAAGCGAAAGCAACCAGGGAACACCGCCGCCGGTAACGCCAGCACCGCCGCCGGTGAACCCGAACGACCTTCCTTTTTGAGATTGTGAAATGCGTTCCCTTTGTTCCCGCTGTTCCCGCTACTAGGTAAGTAATTAATAATCAAATAAATAAATAGTAGTAAAGGGCGGGAACAGGCGGGAACAAAGGGAACAGTGAGGAAGGCGAAAAAACGTTCCCGCACCACCGGGAACCCTAACACATTGAGAGTCAATTAGTGGGAACAGCGGGAACAAAGGGAGCCAAAACACATACACCAAATGAAAGAAACTATGGAACCATCAATCGTAACCTACCACTCCGACCCCGTCCGGAAGCTGATGTACAAGCGCATCAGCCCCACGGAAGTGATACTCCTTCAGATATACGGCCGCGACCTTGGCGCCAGCTTCAGTCACCGGCACGAGAAGGTCACCTTTCCCAGTCGCGAGCGGCTGGAAGAAGACCTGGCCAGCATGAACAAAGCCTTCTCGCAGGACTGGGAAGATCTCATGACCGAGTACCTGCAGGTGAACAAGGAGAAGCTCAACATCCTGAACCAGTACCGCCAGGGACAATTTGAAAGGGGGATGTTGCGATGAGTATGTACACACGTGTTACAAAGACCCGGATCGCGTCACAACGTGGCGAGCTAATTATCGACCTCGGTAAAGCCCACCCTGCTCCTGCTCTGAAAGAAGTGGATCGCCTTTCGATAACGATGAAATGCGAAGATGGAAAGACCCGATCGATACACATGTATGGAGAAGAAGTTGAACAGCTACGCAAAACACTGTCACGATGAAATACAAGTACCAGGTATCCTACGCCATCTTCTCTGCCGACGAAAAACATCGGCTCGGATTGTACCGGCTGTGGAATAACGACATGCCGGCCGCGATGGTGATCGGCCTGAACCCTTCCACCGCTAACGATCATGATGATGATCCGACCATCGGCTTTGTTCGGCGCGTGCTGGATAACAACGGCTACGGTTCACTGTACATGCTGAACCTGTTTACCATGATCACGCCTTATCCGACACATCTGGAACGTGATAAAGATGAGACCGGTGTGCTCAACACCTGGAGGGAAACCGCGCCATCGTGCAAGGATATCATCTTCGCGTGGGGCCAGTTCCCGACACACGGCCGGCATAAGCTAGCCATTAAAGAGTTCGGCGATCGCGCGCTGTGCTTCGGCAAAAATAAGAACGGCACCCCGCGGCATCCGATGTATCTGAAGCCGAACACCAAACTTATAAAATATGGCACATGAATGTTGCATTTGCGGTGGCGAGTGCTACTGCTCCGGAGATATCGACGATTGCATTGTAAGTCTAACGCCTAAAGCCTGTAAGACATGCGGATGTGCTGATGAGGATTGGCATGATGACGACGACTACGCTGATGACGACGAACCAGAATACTGGCAGTGCATAGGTTGCGGATGGTCGGGAAATGACAATCCTGGAACAAACTGCCCGCGCTGCTCAGGGGCATGCATTGAAGGCGTCTATTAAGCAAAAACCAATTTTAGAATGAAACCCATAATGCTCTCGAAGGAGAAGTCTGCCTACCTGTTCCACCACGTGCTGGATGGATTTAAAAGCTCTCACGAGGGAATCGTGAAGCTGAAAGAATCGGGCCTGATCAACGAAGAAGAATACATCGACCTGCTGCAGAAGAACAGCACCCGGCTTATCGATCGCATCCGCGAATTCAAGGTCGGTTACAAGCTGCTCAGCATCAGCTTCGCTGCCATGTTCTTTTACTTCGCTGTATCCGATCCTGATACCGAGATGCTCCGCGCTCGCAGAACCCGCGTGCGGAAGCGCAACGAGACTGAAGAACCCGCAAATATTTAATCACACGGATTGACATGAAGGTTGGTATAGTTCAAGTTGACGGTGGAGAATATCCAAACATGGCCATTATGCAAATATGTTCTTACCACGAGCAGCGAGGTGATACTGTCGAGTGGTATAAAGGATTGCTTTTTGACCATGAATATGGGAGAATTTATGCAAGCAAGATTTTTGATTTTTCCTTAATGCCGGAACTTCCAGCTCGCGCAATCATTGGCGGCACCGGCGTCAACTTCACAAATAAGCTGCCTGATTGGATAGCAAGCTGTACACCGTCATATTCGCTCTATCATGACTGCAACTACCACATAGGATTTTCGATGAAGGGGTGTCGCTTCAATTGCAAATTCTGCTGTGTTCCAAAAAAAGAGGGTAAACCGAAAGGCAACAGCAGTATTGACCAACTTCTCATCAATCCGAAAGGAGGCAACAGGCTGATGCTTTTAGATAATGACTTCTTTGGTGGTTCTCAATGGCGAGAGAATCTCGACCGCATTATCGAACTGGACTTGAAAGTATGCTTCATTCAAGGCCTTAACATTCGAATCATCACCGAGGAGCAAGCAAGCCTCTTGAGTTTATGCCGATATTACAACAGCAAGTTTGATCAACGCTATCTGACATTTGCATGGGACCGCGTATATGATCGTAAGCTGGTGATGAAAGGCATTGAAATATGCAATAGAGCGGGCATACCGTGTAACAAGATGCAGTTCTTTATATTGATCGGATTCGACACATCCCCGGAGCAAGATCTCGAACGGGTGATGACGCTTCGTGATCTGGGTTGTATGCCATTTGTGATGCCATTCAATAAATCTGACCCTTATCAAAAAGCCTTCGCTCGATGGGTCAACAACCGGGCGGTATTCAAATCTTGCGAGTGGATTGATTACAAATACAATCGTAATTTCAGCTCATGAAAAGCCGCTTCCATCCCGACAGGAAAAACCGAACCGTTTCACACGGTCCTTCTTCCCTACTCTACAATCCAAGTAATACCGCCGTCGTCGTTGATCATCTTCAAGTTCTCCCGAATCATATCGATTGGCAGTGTATTGAACAGTGAATCCATCAGGGAATTGACGTCCCTGTTATCGCTGTACTTTTTGATTGTCCTGGCCATCTCCAGGATGAGCAGCCGCAGTTCTCGTGGGTCGCTATCGATCTCGTTTGGGAATTCGTCGGATATCATGGCTGGTTGGATTCAGGTGGCAACGCTTCCAGTTCAACATCTTCGTGGTAGATCGCATACTGCTCATCCGGATCCCTTCCTTCAATCACGCCCAGGTAATTCAGGAAGCCCCTGCCATCCTTCAAAAAGGTCTTCTGCTTGATCACAGCAAACAGTCCCGTCTTTTTAAATCGCACCACGGTATCGATCGGATAAGTGTCTTCGTCGTTCACTGGCATACCCCGAATCTACCTAAAAACATGCTGCCAGCATCGCGGTATGGTGGTTCGATTTATTTCACATTCTGAAACAATTCTGAAGCGAAAACTCGTTATCTTGGGGAACCGGATTTTTTAACCTTTTACACCCCCAATTGATGAATGACTAGCAACCAGGTCAGGAAGTCGCCGCATGTCGGCGAAGAGAGAAAGAAGCGCAATCAGTTCACCATCCCCGTATTTCCACACGTCAAAAAGTTCATCCTTAAAAACTACCAGGTTTGCGACCCGATCAAGATCGAGGAATACAACATCCTGGGTAAGTCTGTTACGCTGGCCCTGCGCGAAACGCGATCGCTGCCGGGTAAAGGGTACCAGGTAGAGAACCTCACGGCATCCATCACTGTCGTGCTCACCAGCGAGCAGTCCAAGCTCGGGCCAAGGATCAGCAAGCTAATCCGCATCAATGTTGATATGGACCGGCTGTTTAAGGAACACCTGCTGTCCTGGATCTACGCGCTCAAAACGGCGGGCATTCCACCCTTCACTGCCTGCAAAATGTTCCTGGAACACTTCAGCATCGACGAGAAGGAGTACAGCCTGGACGCCGCATACAAGTACTGGCAGCGCACGAAA
>DASPJC010000374.1:0-4149 GCA_035628815.1 Ohtaekwangia sp.
CCTTTTAACTTCGAGATCCTTATTTCGCGCATCCGCAATCTCATTGCACAACGTGAAAAATTCCATAAGGCTTTCCCATTGCATCACAAGGTCAGGGCCAGTGAACTTCACATCACGTCGCTCGACAGCCGGTTCATTGAAAATGCCATCAGATGCGTTGAGGAAAATGTTTCCAACCCTGACTTTTCAGTTGAGGATCTCAGCAAAAAGCTCGGTATAAGCCGGGCGAATTTTTATAAGAAGATTCTTTCGCTGACGGGCAAATCGCCGCTGGAGTTTATCCGCACCATCCGCCTCCAGCACGCGGCACAGCTGCTCGAGAAAAGCCAGCTCACCATCGCGGAAGTAGCCTATCAGGTGGGGTTCAACAATCCGAAATATTTCGCACGCTATTTTAAGGAGGCCTACCATGAATTGCCCTCCGCCTATGCACTGAAAAAACGCAAACCGGCTACCGGAATATAGCATTTCAGCCCGGCCACCATTGGCAGTTTTTTTAAGTGCGATTAGTGGATACGTTGTAAAACGCCGTCAAATGTATATTGCCGGTTTTTTTCAGTATCGAAGGTTATCACTTTATCGCCATACCTCACCGTGCAGGTCGCCCCGAGCCGCGACAGAATAGCGGCACTAACCAGTCTGCCATCTTTCCAGGTCATCGTGACCTCAAATCCGCCACGGGCACAAAGGCCGTGGACGGAACCGCTTCGCCACGCACCCGGTAACGCAGGCAGGAGTTCTACTTCGCCGGTGTGACTTTGCAGTAACATCTCGGCTATGCCGGCAGCAGCTCCAAAGTTGCCATCGATCTGGAAAGGCGGGTGACTATCGAACAGGTTCGGCAACGTCGACTTTTGCAATAATGCATCGAAGTGCTCAAAGGATTTTTCGGCGTCACCGAGGCGCGCGAAGAAATTGATGATCCATGCACGACTCCATCCTGTATGACCACCACCATGCGACAAACGGTGTTCGATCGTTTTTCGTGCAGCGTTCAACATTTCAGGGTTGCCCTTCCGGGTGATCTCATTACCGGGATGCAGTCCGTACAAATGTGAAATGTGACGGTGGCCGGGTTCCGGTTCTTCAAAGTGCTCAGTCCATTCCATGATCCGGCCGTCATCACCAATTTGCGTCGGCGCAAGACGATTAGCTATTTGCTGCAGTCGCTTTTGCAGGGCGACGTCGGTTCCGAGCACTTTTGCTGCTTCGATCGTATTGCTCAGCACATCGCGGATGATCATGTGATCCATCGTCGGGCCCATCACCATGGTCGCTACGTCCCCATTGCGGGTTCGGAAAGTATTCTCCGGCGAAATTGATGGTCCGGAAACGAGTTTGTGCGTGACCGGGTTTTCCACCAGCCACGCTGCAGAGAATTCTGCCGCGTCCTTCATTGCGGGGTAGCCCGTCTCTTTCAGAAACGTTTTGTCGCCGGTAAACAGGTAATGTTCCCAACAATGGCGTACAATCCAGTTCATTCCCATCGGCCACATGGCCCACTGGGTCTTGCCATAAGGCTCGGTAAAGTGCCATGCGTCCGACGTAAAATGTGCCACGGTACCAGGCAGACCATACATGTCCTTCGCGGTCTTCGCACCATCAGCCCTCAGGTCATGAATGTACCGGAGAAAGGGTTCGTGCATTTCCGGCAAGTTGGTGACTTCGGCCGGCCAGTAATTCATCTGGATATTGATGTTGATGTGATAGTCGGCATCCCACGGTGGATTCAATCCGTCGGCCCAGATCCCCTGCAGGTTTGCGGGTAACAATCCACCGGGCCGCGAACTGCTGATGAGCAGGTATCGTCCAAACTGGAAATACAATGCCGCGAGTTGCGGATCATCGGTACCCTTTTTCAGGGCCTCCAGTCGTGCATCCGTTGGAAAGTAACGGGCTTCCGTTCGCCCCAGGTCCAGGCTGACACGGTTGAAGTAAGACTGGTAGTCCTTGATATGCGCGGCTTTCAAAGCATCATACTCTTTTCTTATCGCATTGTCGAGTTGTTTCAATGACGTGCCGGCAGGGTCATCGTCCCGGTAATCCGTGGCCGCGGATAAGATTATTGTTACGGCATCCGCCTTGTTCACGTTCAGCCTGTTGTTACCGCTGACAACTTCACCGCCCTCGGCCTGCACGCTGACACGCGCGACCATCTTTACGCCATTGCCGTCGCCGACATGTTCAGCCATGGATATCTGGTTAGCTGACACGGTGATGTTCGCCTTGTCGCCAGGTCTTGCCAACGTAAGGCCGAAAGAAAGCGCGCCGGCTTTGCTGCAGGTGAGCCTGACCACAATAACCGCGTCGGGAGCGCTTGAAAAGATTTCACGCCGGTACGAAACATTTCCAATGCGGTATATGACACTGCTGACTGCCGTGGTGAGATCGAGGTCTCTATAAAAGTTTTCGGCGTGTGCATGTTCCGCACCGAAATCGAGATAGAGATCGCCCAACGTCTGGTATGTGCTCGGTACTTTTTTATCGCCCATAAGATTCTCCTGCGCCAACGCCTGCGCTTCGGCATATTTGCCTGAGAACAGCAACTTTCTCACCTGGTCAAGTGAGTGACGGGCTTTCGGGTTAACAAAATCATCTGGTCGGCCTACCCACACAGATGATTCATTCAGTTGCAGACGTTCCTGTGACACACCACCGAAGATCATTGCACCAAGCCTTCCATTGCCGACCGGAAGCGCCTGGTTCCAATGCAACGCCGGATGATTGAACCACAGTTTAAGATCCCCGTTGCTGGTGCCCTGGGATCGGGCCGACACGTTGATGAGTAAGATGAAAAGCAGAACGATCAATGTTTTTGGGAAGTGCACGCTCATGAAAGTGATTTTTTAAATATAGTTGATCGCCGCCGCTCATTCATAAAAAAAATCGCGGTGATTTCATTCCTTTGCCGGTTCGTACCCGTCAGCATTTTTTTACCGCAGGCAGGGTAATGCTTTAAAACAAGAGAGAGTCCAATGAAGAACTCTCTCTCAAACCTTAAACAATAAACACAAGGTCAGTCTACTATGAAATGAAAGGCCATGTATTCCGGCTTTACCGGATCGCGTTTGCCGAACCATATACCGATAACCGCATCGGTAAGCACGTCTCTTTCCACCTTGACGATTTTCCACTGATTCTCGTCGGTGGTATTGGCTACCACCCAGCTGGCAATGGGAAGTTCGGGTGTTATTCCGGAGAAGGTAATCAGGTTGGTATCTTCATCGATGGTATATGTTCCTTCGGTGGTAGCACCGTTGTCCTGTTTTACGACAACACTTCCATCGGCAAAGAACGTGATCGAAGCGTCATCAATCCCGGCGACATCACCATCGCCGTAAGGTGCCCATCCCGTTGCCATGATGTCGGCGCGGCTGTTCCAGGCATTTAGCATTTCCCCCTCCAGGCTCAGCCAGTTGTAAGGCACCTGCAGGTCGAACTTCCAGGTCTTCGATGACGAGATTGCCAGGATTTCCCCCTGATCCCCATGGTCGAAATTCGGATCTTCCACCGGACCTTCCGGTACCCAGTTGTCACTATACTCCTTCGAAATAAAATTAAAGATCATGAATTCCGCCTTGGTCTTGTGATGGTAGGCGATCTGCATGGTGTTCTCGGTCAGTGAGATCAATCTGCCAACGGTGAAGCTGGCGACATCGTTTACCGCCCATGAATTCTGCAAGACCATGGCATCTGTCATGGTAAGTGTCTTTGCATTAGCATCGAGGAAATAGGTGCCTTCCTGGTGGACACCCGCATAGGGCGGCATGTTATGATCAACGGTGACGAAAGGTCCGCCGTCAAGGCTGAAGGTCATACTGCCGTAGTCGCCTTTGTCGGCAACCCATTGGTTACCCGCCCAGTCCGGTTCGTAAGTCCAGCAATTACCGCCGGGTGTAGCACAACCCAGCTGCCACTGCAGTTCATCACCTGAAAAGTAAACCGGACCTTTGAAATATTTTGATACCCCATCCGCGTCGAGATCGAGCAGCCATGTCTTTTCCATTCCCACGCCGCCGGAGAGCGCCGTCCACAGCGGATCGTTAACATAGTTGAGGTTATCTTCAGTTACCTGGATAACTACCGAATCCGCCTCCACAACCCCACCGCGTGTCAATGCTGAAAACTTGATGGTGTATTCGCCGGCGA
>DASPJC010000375.1:0-3452 GCA_035628815.1 Ohtaekwangia sp.
GAACATATCTTAAAACTAATATTACGAACATGAAAAAATTTACAAGGTTTTCATACTTATGCGCGGCGGCAGTTACTGTTCTGGGCGTAGGATTCACGTCCTGCAGCAAAGACGATGACGATCCTAAATCGCAGGAAAAGGCAAAATTGTCATTTGCCCTGGCCGAGCTTACCGTAAATGAAGCTGACGGAACTTTTGAAGTTGAAATCATCCTTGACAAAGCGGCGTCGGAGGACTTCGTTGTCGAGTATGAGATCGACGGATCAGCCCAGGACGATGCGACAGCTTCCGATGAGACACCGCCCTCCGACTATGAATTTGTTGGAGACCGGGGCGAAGTGGAAATACCCGCAGGCGAAACAAGTGCTGTCATTGAGATACGGCTCTTCCCCGATTTCCTTGTAGAGAATGATGAAACCATTGAACTCAGTATCGTGGATGTCGACAGCGATGAGGTTGAAATCACGCGTGATGATGAAATGGAGATCATAGTCGGGCAGGAGCAGGATGGCATACTGGTGGCACTGGAATGGGACGACGAGCTTTACACCGATGTCGATCTCGATCTATTCATACGGGTCGCAGCGTTGGGTGATGACGTCGCCGCGCAGGGTGTTGCATGGGGCTCCGTAACTGAATCGACACAATCCGGAGAAGTATTATTCATACCGGCTTCGATCAACAATGCGCTTTTCGGCATGAGTTATACGTACTACTCGGGTACAGCTGATCCCTTGAATTTCACAGCCACCTTTATCGATGTGGTTGATGGCGAATTTGAAGCGGAAGATGAAAGGGAATCGTTTGACGGTACCTATACGCTTGACAATATTAATCAATGGACGAATGCAAGCTCCACGAAAGTCAGCCAGACTTTTGAAATCGTGGCCGGCGAGTTCACTAACTTTTCAGATATTGTCGCACCCGGCACAGGCAGCCGGATGCCCACATCCGGAAAAGTTTCCACTCACCTGAGGAAAGGAAACTCCCCGTCTGTAGGTCTGAAAGAGATCGAACTTATGTTCGAACGGAAGCGATAAAACTACATGACAAGGGTGGGAACCACATCGCACGGCTCCCACCCTTTTAATCATAAATTATGACGAGCCATTCCGCCCGCCATACGCGCAGGACACACCTCCGTCAACTTTCCCTCCTGGGCCTGTCTCCGCTTTTGTCTTCCTGGATGAATACCGACAACGCTGTCCTTACACGCCCTATCCCCTCTTCCGGAGAACAGCTCCCCCTTGTCGGCCTGGGAACCTGGCAAACTTTCGACGTAGGTAACAGCCCGGAAGCACGCCAACCCCTGGGCGACGTACTGAAAACACTCGCGCAGAAAGGCGGACGGATGGTCGACAGTTCACCCATGTACGGGACATCAGAAGAAGTCGTTGGCGATCTGTCTACGGCGCTGCGGCTGAACGCAAAATTATTCATTGCCACCAAAGTGTGGACCACCGGGAAAGACAGCGGGATCCGCCAGATGAACGAATCTTTTGAAAAGCTCGGACGCAAACAGGTCGATCTTATGCAGGTCCATAATCTTACCGATTGGCAAACACACCTGCCGACCTTACAGGACTGGAAAGCCGAAAAGAAAATACGGTATATAGGGATCACGCACTATACGGAAAGCGCTTACGACAGGGTTGAACATATCCTGAAAACGACACCACTCGACTTTTTGCAGATCAACTACTCCATCCTGAGCCGCAAAGCCGAGGAAAGGCTATTTCCCCTGGCGCTGGAAAAAAAAGTGGCGGTCATCATCAATCAGCCCTTCGAAGAAGGCGCGCTGTTCCGGCAGGTAAAGGGAAAAACACTCCCGGACTGGGCAAAGGAATTCGACTGTGGGAGCTGGGGACAGTTCTTTCTTAAATTCATTCTCGCCCACCCCGCCGTTAATTGCGTCATTCCCGGGACGTCAAAACCGCATCACATGGCCGACAATATGGGCGCCGCCTTCGGAAAATTACCGGATGAAAAACAACGGACGAAGATGTTGCATTTATTTTAACCCAGGACCAAACACCTTAAACACAAATCTTTCAACCCCGAAACTTTCAACCCGAAACTTTCAACCCGAAACTCCGATATCGAAAAGATTACTCTTCCTTCAGTACCACCGCCGGATTTGTCCGGGCTGCTTTGATACACAGGTAGCTTACACAACCCAGGGCAAGGATAATCTCAAGAATACCGGCACCGACAAACACGACGGGGTTCAGCGTTATCCTGTAAGCATACCCGCTCAACCATTCGTTCATCATCCACAAAACCAACGGTGTGGCTATTGCCATTGACACCGCGATGACTTTGATGTACTGCTTATTCAACAGCACGAGGATGCGCCCCGTTGATGCCCCGAAAACTTTTCTAACGCTAATCTCCTTCTTGCGCTGTTCGACCGTGTACGCCACCATCCCGATCAGACCGATCACCGCGATCAGTATCGATAGCGATGTGAAGATGGCAAACAATCCGGCAAGCCTGGTTTCATCGAGGTATTGCTGCGCCAGCTCCTGGTCCAGGAAAGAAAAATGGAACGGTGTATCGTCCAGCGTCTGTTTCCATTTTGCCTCAAGTGACGAAATGAGCGCCTGCGGATTACCGCTGAACTTTATGGCCAGTACCCGCTGACTGCCCCACATGGTCGATTCAATATTATAAAAGATGAGCGGCGCAATGTTCTCACGAAGCGACTGGAAATTGAAGTCGTTCACCACGCCGATCACTTCCGCGGCACCCATGTCGTCGCCCATGTACAGCACCTTTTTACCAAGCGCTTCTTCCGGCGTCCAACCAAAAAGTGCTACAGCCGTTTCGTTCAGAATGGCAGCATTTTTATCGGATGGCCTGTCTTTGTCAAAGCTTCGACCCGCTACAGGGCTGAGACCCATGGTGCGGAAGTAATGCTCATCGATCTTGATCTGCGTGAGCGGGAGCTTTGTATCATCGCCTTCCTTATGAAAAATATCCTCCCAGCGGCCGCGCCCCGGCATATCAAACGCGATGGATGCATTGACCACCCCAGGTATCGTGGACACCTGATCGCGGAACGACTGAAGCTGCGGTCCCAGTTTATCCGCCTGGTTCACCACGAGAATATTCTCCTTGTCGTACCCCAGATTTCGTGAACGCATGAATTCGAGCTGTTGAAAAACAAAGACTGTCGACGCCAGCAAGGCGATGGAAATCGCAAACTGTACGGTTACCAAACCATTCCTAAATCCCTGGTTGCGAAGTCCGGATGCAATTTTTCCCTTCAGCACCTGAATGGGGCGAAACGTTGTAAGATAAAAGGATGGATAAAGGCCCGCCAAAAATCCCAGGACCAGGGGGATAAACGGAAGTACGATCAGCATCAACGGGTCGTTCCACCAATCGAAAGGAATGTCGAGCAGGGCCCAGCTGCGAATCACCAGCCGCAGCAGTTCCGCCAACGCAAG
>DASPJC010000376.1:0-6030 GCA_035628815.1 Ohtaekwangia sp.
TACTTGCAAATCCGGGTTGATAATTTTTCGGAAAGTAAATTTGAAGAGGCCTTTTTTCCTGTAAAATCTCCGAGTAAATGGTGTCGTAGTGAACAGATGGGTTTTGAGCGAGGGCTACGACCCATGAACAAAAGAAAAGTAAGATTAAACCGAGTTTTTTCATGCTGTTGCGTTTGCGATGGAACATTAACATAGTAATCCAGGCATACCGGATACATGGATTACTATGTATCACTATGTATTACCTGATGTTAGCCAAAAGGTGACAATTGCGCCGCTAAAAATCTTGCCCGATTGTCTTGATTGGAAAGGCAGCATCTGTGCTTCTATGAGCTTACTCACCGTTGCTAACATTAAAGCCCTTTTGGCTTGCCGTCCACCGGAAGGAAATTCGATCGTTACATCTGCTATTTGCTGGTTACGTTCTATCCCTTACCATTGCCGTAAAAGTCCGAAGGACTTAAATATGACCAGCCGCCGGAGAAACCGGCGGCACCAGGACCACCCTTCGGCCCAACCCGGATCGGGTTGAACAGATGAGCCGGATTAATTATACAAATGCAAAACATTATTGATTAAAACGCAATCAAATTGATCAAACGTATTGGCTATGCTTTCTCTGATTCAGCCCGCGAACCCGCTACTCATCCCTCAACGACCTTGCCGGGTTTGCCAGCGCAGCCTTGATCGACTCGTAGCTCACCGTAAACCAGGCAATGAACAGTGAAACAAGAAACGCAATCAGGTATACTGTCCAGTCAATCGAGACATGGTACGCAAAACCTTCCAGCCATCGGCTCATGGCAAACCAGGCCGCGGGTACCGCAATCAGCATCGCCAGTATCACCGGCTTTGTATAGGTTCGTGATAATAAAAACACCACCTGAAATACAGATGCACCCAGCACCTTCCGCACGCCGATCTCCTTGGTGCGTCGCTCTGCAAGGAAAGCCGAGAGGCCGTATAAACCAAGACTTGAGATGAAAATTGCGAGGCCCGCGAAAACCGTGAACAAGTTGCTCAATTGCTGTTCTGACTGATACATATTATCCAGGTCCTCATCGACAAAGTGGTATGCAAAGGGATATTGCGGATTGAGTTCCTGCCAGATCTTTTCCAGCGCGGCGATCGTCGCTTCCATCTGGCCGGGCCTGGTACGAACGACGGCGTTGCCGCCCCAGGTATTCAGCCGCAGCAGCAAAGGTTCAATGGGTGTCTGGATCGGCCTGAAATTGAAATCTTTCACAACGCCGATGATGACGCCTTTTTTGTCCCAGAGCGTTATATTTTTCCCGACCGCGGTGTTCACGTCCATGCCCATTGTTTTCAAAGCCTTTTCATTGACGACAAGGTTCACGGTATCGGCGGTGAATTCTTTCGAAAAAGTACGTCCCTGCAGTAGTTGCACTTTGAACACTTCCATGAAATGTTCATCAATGGCGATATTCGAAAACAGGGGCTGTGTATCGGGGTCTTTTCCATCCCATTGGACGCCTATCGTTGCATTACCCACGTTGGTGGGAATGTCAGATACAAAAGTAAAATCACTGGTGAGCGACTGCTGTTCAAGTGCTGTTCTGAACGCCTGGTATTTCGACCACAACTCGCCGGTCATCGGTACATAAAGCAGGTTCTCTTTGTCGTAGCCGAGATTGTGATTCTTGATGAACTGAAGTTGGTTGTAGATAACAGTTGTTCCGATGATCAGGGAAATGGACACGGCGAACTGCAGGATGACCATGCTGTTCCGGAATAGGGTGCTTCCGGAACCGGATTTCAGATTTCCCTTAAGGACTTTCACCGGCAGGAAGCCCGACAGGAAGAGTGCCGGGTAGCTGCCAGCCAGCAAACCGGTAATGATTGTAATTGCAATCAGCCCGAATAAAAGTTTCCCATCGGATAGGCTGATCGTTAAATTTTTTCCGGCGAGGTCGTTAAATGCGGGAAGGGCTGCGATGACAATCAGGATCGCCAGAATAAAAGCGAGGATAGCAATCACTGACGACTCTGCCAGGAACTGCCGGATCAGCTGGAACCTGACAGCACCTGCCACCTTTCGCAGTCCAACCTCTTTTGCCCTGCGTGCGGAGCGTGCTGTTGAAAGATTCATGAAGTTGATACAGGCGACACCCAGAATGAAGATCGCCACGACAATGAAAATATAGACGTACTGGATATTGCCGCCGCCGGGCACGTCCGCCATGAACTTTGAATAAAGGTGGACTTCCAGTAAGGGCTGAAGGTGGAAAACGACTTTAAGGTTAGGTTCATTCGTTTTATAGATCTGCGTGATACGGCTTTCCATTGCTGTAATCGCCGGCGAAGCAGTAGCGCCCGGAGTGAGTTCGATGTAGGTATAGAAGTTGAAATTATCCCAGATGTTTTCTTTCAGATCGCGCTCGAAGCGGGCGAGAAATGCCATGGGCTGAATGAAATCGAACTGGAGATGTGAATTTTCAGGGACATCGGCCAGTACCCCCGTAACCGTAAAGATGTCTTTGTGGTTTTTCAGGATGGTTTTTCCCAATGCTTTTTCATTCCCGAAATATTTTTTTGCCATGGA
This sequence comes from Ohtaekwangia sp., assembly GCA_035628815.1. Lineage (GTDB taxonomy): Bacteria > Bacteroidota > Bacteroidia > Cytophagales > Cyclobacteriaceae > Ohtaekwangia. Next base: position 2,564 of record DASPJC010000376.1, read on the forward strand.
CTGCGTAATGACGATGCCCTCGGGCATTTGCAGCGCGGTTGCCGGATCACCTTCGACCAATGGAAAAGAAAAGAACTGTAAAAAGTTTGAGTCCGCAAAGATGATCCGTTTTTCCTCGAACATCCTGTCATCGACCTGTAACAGGTCGGAGCGGTGACCGGTGATACGGACAATATCTTTTATATCCGGTATCTGCGCTTTTATCGCCTCCGCTATGGGCGCGGACGAGACGGCGGCATGAACATCCAGTTCAGGAAGAGATGCTGTAAGCCTGTACATGTTCTCCGCTTCGCGATGAAACCGGTCGTAACTCATTTCGTGCTGCACCCACAGCATGATGACTATGGTGCAGGCCATACCGATGGCGAGTCCTGCAATGTTGATAAATGAAAAAGCCTTGTGCCGGAGCAGGTTGCGCAGCGCGATCTTGACGTAATTTTTCAGCATGTAAACGATGGTTTCAGTGCGAATTTTAAACCGGGCAATTATGTCAAGGTTCGGGCCAATCCCGAGGGTCCTGGATAACGCCTTACTAATCCCGTTCGCCGCTGGTACTTTATCCGGTCTGTGTTCGCTGGCGGTCAATGCCCGTCGCAAAACCGGTCAGCTCCCGGCGACTATTGAAGCTCTCACGGAATGTATGACGACGAAAGCAGGTGGAATGTTACGACGATCCGTTGGGCGGGGACGATTGGGCATTACATTTTTTGGAGATAATACAAACAAAACACATGGAACAACAGCTCATCAACCAACTGGTTTGCCTCATCCGGAAGTCGGGCGGCGGGTCGTTTATCGAACAGGTCCTGCCCGGTGTCGATAATATTCTTACGCATCAGTGGAACGCAGAGGAAATTTCGTCGGCCGTCGAGCGTCTCAAATTTATCAATGATCTTTTTGGTAAGAGCGACGCAACGGTAGTCATTTCCAATCTTTTACAGTTGTATCACATCAACATGGAAGATCTCTCGATCAAACCGATGGCGTAATCGTCACCAAATAAATTACGCTGAGTCCTGTATCATTTTTTAAATATTCTGCTACATTTGCATCGTCATGAACACAACGACTCTACATATCACATGCGCGCCGCAAGCCAGAAAGTGGAATTGCCATGCCCGGATTGATTGTGTCAGCTAAGAGACTATAAGCTTCTATAGATACAAGCCCGGGCCTTAAAACCTGGGCTTTTTTTATTCTCAACGCTAATTTACCATGACCATAACAATAAAAGACATCATCAATAACCTGAAGCGCGAAACAATCCGCACGTTTGCCTTGCTGGACGCGTGGTTCGACAGGGATGACGCGTTTGAGGAAAAGCCCGCGACCGGATGGCACATCGGCGGTGTACTCGAGCACGTCATGCTCGCCAATCACCATTTGCTGATCGTTATTGACAAAGCCTGTGATGAGATATCGCGCAAAATACCTGATTCGGATTTAGAACAGTCACTTCATGGATACACTATGGTCAATCGGAAACTCGAAGCGATCGCTGTGCCCGGTACATTTGACTGGCAAACGCCGCCGGGCCATATGCCTTCGGGATCAAAGCCTTTGCCTGAAGTTCGGGACAGGCTCCGCGATCAGCTGTACCGTTGCCTTTGCATCCTGGAACGCTTGCCCAACGGTGAAGGTACACTGCATCAGGTTGCCATGCCTGTTAATGATCTGGGTAAGATGGATGTTTATCAGCACATTTATTTCCTCACCCAGCATATCCGCAGGCACCTTACACAAATGGAGAAAATCCGGTTTGAAGTGCTTCATCACGAGGAAACGCCGTATCAGCGCTGAGTGTGCGGGAGATGGCGCGGGAGAAAATACGGAACTTTGCGTTATGCAAAGTGACCAACTTTGTTACCACCATGGCGTTAGAAAACGAAAGTCATTGTTTACTTAAACTTTCTACCCATGAAAAGATTAAAATTTTTTTGTACCCTGGTATTGATGGTCATGGCTTGTTCCGTTATGGCACAGGGACTGAAACAAACCATGAAGATTCCCGTGGAGCAGGTACCCCTCGCGGTGAAGAAGGCGTTTGAGAAGGACTTCGGGCCAATCCCCGGCGAAGGTTATTGGGAAGCGTTGGTGCTGAAAACGAACGAAGGCAGCAGGACGGTGGTCAGGCCTTTGCAGTATAGTTTCAACCAGCGGAGCAAATCCCGGAAGGTGGTGGTTCGTTTCGAACCGGATGGCGTTGTGACATTCTACACCGGGATGAATAAAACAAGTCAGGAAGAGTCGGCAGATTCGATTCATACGGACCAGACGCGGAAAATAGGAAAGTAAAAATCCGGTCGCCGATAACAAAAAAGAGCAGATTTCCCTGCTCTTTTTTTATGAAGGTCATTTACAAAATCATTTAGCATTAACCGATTGCAGATCGCCGGCGTACAGTTCTTCCTGCGGCGCTGCGTAAACGACTTTCTTTTTAGCCGGATTGATGTGCAGCGTGGAGATGAGATCTGTAATCTTGAGGATCACCATGGACCCTACAAAAGTATAGGTTACGACGATAGCAAGCGCTTTCATATGCGTAAAGAAAAGTACGGTATCGCCATAGAACAACCCATTGCCGGTCGTGTTTGCACCATTCACAGCCGTATGTGCCAGCAGGCCGGTCATCACCATACCGACGGCTCCACCCACGCCATGACAGGGAAAAACGTCGAGTGTGTCTTCCAGCGAAGTACGGGTTGTTTTCCAATGAACCACGACGTTACTGACAATCGCGGCGACAGTGCCGATAAATAAACTGGAAGGAATGGTTACAAATCCCGCGGCAGGCGTAATGGCGACGAGCCCCACGACCGCACCGATGCAAAAGCCTAATGCTGAAGGTTTCTTTCCACGTGCGGCGTCGAACAAGATCCAGGCTAACCCAGCCGCAGCGGAGGCTGTGTTGGTTGTCGCGAAGGCGGATGCGGCAAGGGCTCCTGCGCCCATGGCACTGCCTGCGTTAAAACCGAACCATCCAAACCACAGGAGGCCGGTACCCAGTAGTACATACGGTACGTTGGCGGGTTTGATGTGCTTGCGCTCTTCCGATTTATTGCGCAGGTAAATGGATGCTGCCAGCGCGGCAAGACCTGCCGACATATGCACAACGGTACCGCCGGCAAAATCGAGAACACCCATATTAAATAAGAATCCGTCGGGGTGCCAGGTCCAGTGGGCAAGGGGAGAGTAAACAAATACAGAGAAAAGTACCAAAAAGATCATATAGGACTTGAACCGGATGCGCTCGGCAAAGGTACCCGTGATCAGCGCTGGCGTGATGATGGCGAATTTAAGCTGAAAGAAAGCGAATAAAACGAGGGGAATGGTGGGGGCGAGAGACCAGGGTTTGCCATCGACAACGTTTTGAAACATGAAAAATGTCATGGGATTGCCAATGAAACCGCCGATCGAGTCGCCGAACGCAAGGCTGAATCCGACGACGATCCACAGGACGCCGATGA
>DASPJC010000377.1:0-12914 GCA_035628815.1 Ohtaekwangia sp.
CATTCTGGTGTTTTTGCAGGAATGAAGATGGTATCTGATCGGTGACAGGCCCTTCAACGGCCTTCTTGATGACACGGGCCTTGCCTTCACCCCACGCCATCATGATCGCACGCTTGGCTTTCAGGATCGATCCCACGCCCATGGTAATCGCTTTTCGCGGAACATTTTCCTCACCAAAGAAATCGCTCGCGGCGTCAATGCGGGTGACCTGATCCAGTGTGACCAGCCTGGTGTACGACTTTTCGGTAGAACCCGGCTCGTTAAAACCGATGTGACCCGTTCGTCCTATCCCCAGCACCTGAATGTCAATTCCACCCAGTGCGTCAATCTTCTTTTCATACTCACGGCAGAATTCAGCCACCTTATCCTTGGGAAGGGTTCCGTCCGGGATGTAGATATTTGCCTTAGGGATATCAATGTGATTAAAGAGGTGCTCATTCATGAAACGCACATAGCTTTGAAGCGAATCGGGCTGGATCGGGTAGTATTCGTCCAGGTTAAAAGTGTACACATGCTTAAAGCTGAGGCCCTCTTTTTTGTGCATCCTCACCAATTCCGCATAAACACGCGTTGGTGTCGAGCCCGTGGCAAGACCCAGAACACACGGTTTCCCCTCCAGTTGCCTGATCTTGATCAGTGAGGCAATTTCTTTCGCCACAAACAGGGAGGCCTCTTCCGACCCGCCAAATATCTTAACTGGCAGTTTTTCAAAGGCCGTAAGGTCGTTATTCATAGTTTTGAGGTAATTAAGGTGTCTGTTAACAAAGTATTGCAAAAAGTGCCAAATTTTCAAGTGTTTGCGGTAACATTATTTTTATGAAGGACTTTCGCACCGTATTAAAACTCACTCCCGCGATCCAAACCCTCGATTTGGACAGCAGGATCATCACGGCCGGCTCCTGCTTCTCGGATATGATCGGGCAAAGGCTGGCGACATTTAAAATTCGCGCCCTCGTAAACCCTTTTGGCACGACATACAATCCGGTTTCCATCCATAAAACACTGCTTTATGCGTTGGCCGGAAAGATGCCATCCGACATCACTTTCCTCCAGCGGGAGGACATCCATCTCAATTACGATTTTCATTCAGCGATTTCCGCAACGACGCGTGACCAGCTCGAAAGTCAACTGAGGGCGGCCATTATGCTTGCGCACGATTTCCTGAAATCCGCAACCTGCATGATGATCACGTATGGCACATCGTGGGTGTACCAGCGGCAGGGACCCGGCGAAATTGTCGCCAACTGCCATAAAATGCCGTCCTCGGCGTTTTCCAAAACATTGTTGACGCAAAAACAGGTGATCACATCGTTTGACGCCTTTTACAGGGACCTGAAAAAATGCAATCCGGCTATCAGGCTTGTGCTCACTGTAAGTCCTGTACGCCACTTAAAAGACACCCTGACTCACAATAGCGTCAGCAAATCGCTTTTGCGCCTCTGTTGCCACACGATTACCGAACAATACCCGGATGTTGATTACTTCCCCGCGTATGAACTTATGATGGACGACCTCCGCGATTACCGTTTCTATAAATCGGATATGATTCATCCGAGTACCGATGCCGAAGATTACATCTGGGAACAATTCCTCGAACGCTATGCAGGCGCGTCGTTCCGCGATTTCATTAAAAAATGGCAGGTCGTGCAACATGCCCTGAGGCACAAATCCTTTCATCCCGGGTCGTCCGGGCATCAAATTTTCATCCAGCAAACCATGCAACAGCTCGAAGAACTGAGCCACCTTGTCGACGTCGGCAAAGAGCGCCAAATACTACTGGAACAGCTTGTAAATAAAAGACAATAAGCATCTTACAGACCTTATGAAAAATCGCGTACCGAACCGGCTTATTCATGCAGCATCGCCCTACCTCCTGCAACATGCTTACAATCCTGTTGACTGGTTTGAATGGGGACCGGAAGCGCTGGAAAAAGCAAAAGCAGAGGATAAGCCTATCCTGGTGAGCATTGGATACTCTTCCTGTCACTGGTGCCACGTGATGGAACGCGAATCTTTTGAAAAAGAAGAAGTCGCAAGCGTCATGAACCAGTATTATGTATGCATCAAGGTAGACCGGGAAGAAAGGCCCGACATTGACCAGATCTACATGGACGCCGTCCAGGCCCTGGGAATTAATGGCGGGTGGCCCCTGAACGTGTTTTTAACACCAGATCAAAAACCTTTTTTTGGAGGCACCTATTTTACGCCGTCCGCGTGGACGCAGATCCTGGTGAATATCGATAAGGCCTTTCGCCTGAACCGCCAGCAGATTGAAGATACCAGTGAAGAACTCAGTCTTCACTTGCTCCGCTCAGACGTTGAACGTTTTACTCAAAAGCCTCAGGATACTGCACTGGACCAGGAGCTCGAGGAAATTTACCTGAAACTGAAGGACCGCTTCGATACGGTGTGGGGCGGGCTTGACAAGGCACCCAAGTTCATCATGCCTTCCATCTGGCTGTTCCTGATGCGGTATCATTACATTTCGAAAAACGAAGCGGCACTGGCACAGGTGGTATTGACCCTGAAGCGCATTGCGATGGGCGGTATTTACGACCAGGTTGGCGGCGGCTTCGCGCGATACTCCGTAGATGCGTACTGGTTCGCCCCACATTTTGAGAAAATGCTTTACGACAATGCGCAGCTGTTATCGCTTTATGCAGAGGCTTACACCCTCACCAAAGATGAAGGTTTTAAAGACGTTGTTTATGAAACATTCGAATGGTTGCAGCGGGAGATGACCCATGCTCAGGGTGGTTTCTTTTCGGCGATCGACGCCGACAGTGAAGGTGTTGAAGGCAAATTTTATATCTGGACGAAAGAAGAACTCGACCAGCTGCTGGGAGAAGATGCGCCCCTCATCAATGAATACTACCGCGTTACCGATACTGGAAACTGGGAGCATGGATACAACATCCTGATGCGGGATAAATCAGACGCGGTATTTCTGAAGTCCAACGGCATTACTCCCGATCGGTGGAAGGAGATCCTGGTGCGCAGCAAGAAAACCATGCTGCAGCGCCGGTCCATGAGAGCAAGGCCTGGCCTCGACGACAAAATTATCGCCGCCTGGAACGCCATGACGATTTGCGGCCTGACGGACGCGTACAAAGCTTTCGGCGACCGCCGTTTCCTGCATGCTGCACAGGGAGCCATGCGGTTTCTGGAAAATGAACTGATGGAGGGCCTGCTGGTATACAGGTCTTTCCGGCAAAAAAGATCGCCTGTTCACGCTTTTCTCGACGATTACGCCTATGTAATTCAGGCGTATACGCGGCTTTACCAGGTGACATTCGATGAATACTATCTGAAACGTGCCACGGCATTCCTGACCTATGTCATCGATCACTTTCAGGACGCGGAAGATGGCTTCTTTTTCTATACGTCTTCAGCCGCCGAGGATCTCATCGCCAGAAAGAAGGAACTGTTTGATAATGTGATACCGTCGTCGAATGCCATCATGGTACAGAACCTGTATCACCTGGGTATCCTGGATGACCGTGCGGAGTGGAAGGGACACGCGGAAAGGCTGGCAGGCGCGCTGGGTCACCTGATAACCTCAGAGCCCAACTACATGAGTCACTGGGCCATGGCCTACGCCGAAATCCGGAAAGAGATGGCGGAAGTGGTTATGGTCGGCGCAGAAGCCTCTGCCGTACGCGACGCTTTTCAGCAACGCTACCATCCTTTTGCGCTTATGCTGGGCACGACCGATAAAAGTGATCTGGCCCTGCTCCGGGATAAACCTCCCCTCGGCGGTAAAACAACAATTTACGTCTGCTACAATAAAAGGTGCCGGTTACCCGTGTATACCATTCAGGATGCGGAGGCCCAGTTCAGCGATAAACCCATTCCGGCGCTCAGGCATCCCTAAAATTTAGTATTTTGGCCGTCTCATGAGCAAACCTGTTACGCCTAAAGCCCCGCAACAAGAGGAATCCGGACCGTCCTTCGCATCGAAATTTCCCCGGCTGGCCCATTATCTGAGATTGCTTCAGTACTTTTTGCTGAGCTGCGTTATCCTCACCCTTATGGAAATCGGCTATGCATACTGGCTGATCAGCTCGCGCTGGCACCTGTTCCTGGACCGCGAACAAATGACCCGGATGACGCAGGAGATTAACGCAGCAGAACCGGTCAATGCGAAATTCATGGAAGTGTACACGAAACTATTTCCCAACCATGTTCATACGACGTTGAGCCAGCAGATTTTCATCAACTACGGCCAGCGCATTCTACTCCGCCACACCGATATCGACGACAAGCCACATTGTTTCTGCGACCTTGTGTACGACATACAAATTGTCACCAACGATGAGCTGGCGTCGATCGAATGGGATGGGCGTCTGCAGGACCTGGAGTACGGCTTTGGTATCGAAAAATTCACGACACCTGAAAATTGCTTCAAGTACGTCACGAACTTCCGCATCCAGGAATTACAGGGAAAGCTGCGCGAGATCGGCCGGTTCAGACACCTGCAAAAACCAATGGATGAGTACACGGATGAAGATTTTATTGAATTCATCATCATGCTCAAATCAAAACGCAAGATCAATCGTTTCAGAAACCTTCCCCGGTTTGAGAAAGAAATGGCGGCCTATAAAGAAAAACTGCAGAAAGCACGTGAAGCCGAGCAACTGGCCGCGCAATAAAGAAGTGTGGCAGACATTCCATTCCTCGGAATTATTTACTTCATTAACTCTTTCACCCTGAAAGATGCAGACATCCGCATTTGAACTTGCTGACCAAGATGATCGCTTAACCAGTTTCGCGGAACTGCTGTTGCCTGTACCTGTACCGAAACTGTTCACGTACCGGGTGCCTCGTGAGATTCAATCAAAAATTATGGTCGGGCAGCGCGCGATCGTTCAGTTTGGCGATCGCAAGATAGTGACCGGTGTTGTCGCGGCGTTGCATCACGACCCGCCAAAAGATTACGAGGCCAAATACCTCCTGGAATTGCTGGATGAATTTCCGGTGGTAACGGGACTTCAGTTCAGACTTTTTCAATGGATCGCCGACTACTATGCCTGTACGATGGGTGAAGTGATGAACGCGGCATTGCCCAGCGGGCTGAAACTCTCCAGTGAATCCATGGTGCAGCTGCATCCCGGTTTCAATCTTGACGACACTGACCAGGATTTTTCCGAAAAGGAAACGATCATTCTGCGGCATCTTTCAGGCAAAACACTGACGTACACCGAGATCTCGAAGTTGCTGGGCGTAAAGCACCTTTACACTATTCTGAAATCACTGGTGGGCAAGGAAGCGATCATTCTTTTTGAGGAGGTCAAAGAAAAGTATAAACCCCGGACGGAAAAAAGAATAAGGCTATCGGTTGCATATGAACATGCCGCGGGGCTGGAAGAACTTTTTACAACACTCGGCAGCAAGCCAAAGCAGGAAGCGGTGTTGCTGAAGTACCTCCAGGACGTTCCCGTGCTGCAAGATGTTTCGCGCAACAAACAAGGATTGGCCAGGAAGCGCCTTATTGACGAGGGTATTTCCGAATCGTCGCTCAGCACGCTCGTCAAAAATAAAGTTCTGGAAGAATTCGACATTGTTGTTTCGCGGTTCGATGACGTAGCGCCTGAACCATCGCACGCTGTGATCCTGAGTACGGAGCAGCAGCAGGCGATGAACGACATTTTGAAAAGCTTTTCGCAACACCCGATCACGCTGTTGCACGGGATCACCGGGAGCGGCAAAACAGCGATCTACATCAATCTCATCCGCCAGGCCCTTGAAGGCGGGTCGCAGGTGCTCTACCTGTTACCCGAAATTGCGCTCACCACACAGATTGTGCATCGGCTTAAGAAGGTTTTCGGATCAGCATTGGGCGTCTATCACTCCAGGTTCTCGGACAATGAACGCGTTGAAGTCTGGAACGGTGTAATCAATGGCAAATTCAAATTCATTATTGGCGTGCGGTCTTCGATTTTTCTTCCCTTCGATAACCTGGGATTGATCATCGTGGACGAAGAGCACGATTCGTCCTACAAGCAACAGGAACCATCACCGCGTTACAACGCACGGGATACTGCCATTATGATGGCGCAGATGCACCACGCCAAGGTTGTATTGGGATCCGCCACTCCTTCCGTCGAAACCTATTACCTCGCTACACAGGGCAAGTACGGATACATCAAACTGGATAAGCGATTCGGTGAGGCGCAATTACCGGCGCTGGTGCTGGCTGATATGAGCCATGAACGAAAACGAAAAACCGTCAAGGGCGAATTCTCGGGACTTCTCCTGAAAAACATCGACGAAGCGTTGAGGAAGCAGGAACAGGTAATCATTTTCCAAAACCGGCGCGGCTATTCTCCGATGGTGAATTGCGAAGACTGCGGATGGGTACCGAAGTGTGTAAACTGCGCCGTAAGCCTTACCTACCATCAGTTCAGGCATGCGCTGGTTTGCCATTATTGCGGCTATCGTGAACAGCTTCCGGAACAGTGCCCGACCTGTACCTCTGCCCGCCTGAAAACCGTGGGGTATGGAACCGAGAAACTCGAAGAAGAGCTATCGCTTCATTTTCCCGAGGCTACAGTACAACGGATGGACCTGGACACCACCCGCTCCAGGACCGGATACGAAACCATCATCGAACAGTTTGAAAAAGGGCAGACGAATATCCTGGTGGGAACACAAATGGTTACCAAAGGACTGGATTTTGATCATGTCAGCCTGGTCGGAATTTTCAACGTGGACCGGATGATCCACTTTCCGGATTTCCGTTCGTACGAACGTGCTTACCAGCTCATCACGCAGGTCAGTGGACGTGCGGGACGCCGTGACAAAGCGGGGACGGTTGTTATCCAGACCTCGAGTCCTGAGCATCCGTTGCTTCAATTCCTCCTGAAGCACCATGACGAGGAATTCTATAAGGTAGAACTGGCGGATCGCAGACGGCATGACTACCCCCCTTTCAGCCGGCTCATTGAACTCACCATCAAGCACGCTGATAAAAAAGCCTGCCGGGAAATAGCAATGGCGCTTACCGACCTGCTGCGGAGAGATCTTGCTGGCGTAAAAGTGCTGGGGCCGGGAGAACCGATGATCTCCCGCATCCGGAATCAATACCTGATGAGTATACTGGTCAAGGTACCACGCGGTAAGGCTGATCTGAATCACCTGAAGCAGGCGTTACAATCGTGCGTGAATCAACTGCTTAAAGGCAAGGACAATCGCGCGGCCAGGGTTGTGATTGATGTGGACCCGGTATAAACACTGCAGGGTCAAGTACATCATCGGGCAAAAAAAGAGCCGGTAACTGAACCGGCTTCCTTTGCTAATCTGTTTTTTTAACCGATCCTCCGCTGCTGGAATCGGTCATTGATTTGGTTGGGTTTCCGCGGAAGCGAATACTACCCCCGCTACTGGCATGCGCGACCAGGCTTTTGGTTACGTTTACCTTAATGGAACCGGCGCTGCTGGCTTCTGCTTTTACATTTTCAGCTTCGACATCGAAAGCATCAACTTCACCGGCGCTGCTCACATCGGCCGTGATCGATGTGCTTTTTCCCTTGAGCTCCACTTCACCGGCGCTCGAGGCACTCGCAGTGACAGTACCTGCTTCAATAGAGACATCGATGGAGCCGGCACTGGAGGCACTTACTTCAAGATCATTGGCCCGGATCGGCTCTTCCGAAAAAATATTTCCTGCAGAACTCGCAGAAAGCTTATCGACCTTCACATACGTTACATATACTTTGATATCCGTTTTACGGTAATTGCCATCCTTCATGTGGATTTTGAGGTAACTTCCCGAGACCTCGGTAATAACGTTATCGGGTGAGGTACCTGTCGCCTCTACGCGCACACTTTCCTTCTCGCCCCGGGAGAGGTAGACATCCACCCCTTCCGCTACCTTTACGCCTGAAAAAGCGCCTACATTGCGTGTCTGCGATTGTGCCCAGGATGACATTGCTCCGGCCACAAGTAAGGTTATCATTAGCATGTTCTTCATATCACATTCATATTTGGTCTAAAGACAGCGTCCCGATACGATGGTTGCACGAGACCGCTAAGATGTTAATATTTTTGTTGATGTATTAAAACATCGTATTTTACAGTAAATTTCATAGCCCATTTTTTAAAATTGCACCCCTAACCAAAGAGTCTCCTATGATTTTTGACAAAAAAGCCGAATTAAACGTTCTGATCAACCTTGCGGCAAGCGATAGAAGCGTTGCGGAACGCGAATCGAAACTCATCCAGTCCATTGCAAAAGCCAACGGCATCAGCAAAGAGGATGTTGACACGATGATGAACAACCCGAAACCAATCGCTAACATCAATAGTCTCACGCAGGATGAAAAATTCGAGCACCTGTACTACCTTATCCAGCTGATGAAAATGGATGGACAGGTATTTCGCAGCGAAATCGTGTTTTGCGAACAGATCGCTGAAAAACTTGGCTATAAAAAGGGTGTTGTAGCCGAGATCTCACAACATGTTTACAGCGATCCTTCCATCACGGCAGACCGGGATATGATCAAGCAGAAAGCAGATAAATTTGTAAAAGCGTAAGCGACGCGCCACAAAACAAAAAGGCCATCCAGATGCTGGATGGCCTTTTTGTTTGCCTCTTTTAATCCACGTACCCGGTGATGGTAATCCGGCTTACCGGGTTTTGCGGATCGTTCGAGTAAACAGTCACAGCCTTCGTTTGTGTTCCACTCCGGTCCTGCGGACTGAATGTGACGCTGATGGTGGCCGATTCACCTGGTTTCAGTGAGCGTTTGGCAGCCACTGCTTTTATACATGTGCAGTTTCCCTGGAGCGAATTGATCGTCAGTTCCTTTTTTCCGCTATTGGTAAAGGGCACTTCACGAACAGCGGTGGTTCCATTGCTTACTTTTCCAAAATCGACGTTCGTAATATCGAGTTTAAGCCGGGGTGATTTGCTCATCTCTTCGGCGCTCAGGGAAGTAAAATAATCTTCCAGCGTTGCATATACCGAAAACGATTTCACAGGACTGAGTGCATCATCTGTTTGTATTTCAATATTATCGGATTGAAAGCCGTATGCGTCTTTCATCCTACCATGATAGCTGATCCGGATGTTCCCTTTGGCTCCCGGTGCCAGTGTTTTTGGCATTACGTCCACCTTGATATAGGCCGGTGCCGTGGCGCCCAAATAATTGATGGCTTCGGCGCTACCGTTGATGATCTGGAAGTCGCGCGTGGTAACCTCATCGCGGCGATAGACTTTTCCCATGTTGAAAGCGCCTGTTTTCAGTTTCCAGTTTCCTTTGGCGGTTTGAAATTCTGTCGGCATTTCCGCTCCGCCCGGCATAACCTGGCCCTTGATCTGCAGCACGATCGGGGTTGTCTCAGCATCCGTTGTTATGGTCAGGGTTTTATTGAAGTATCCCGGCCTTCCCTTCGGGTTATAGCTAGCCTGGATGTGGCCTGTCTTGCCTGCGCCTACCGGCTCCTTCGACCATGATGGTGTGGTACAGCCGCACGAAGGTTGCACATTCAGTATCTTTACGGGCCTTTCGCTATGATTGGTGAAAACAAACTCATGCAGCACAGGTCCGCCTTCTTCGGCAACACTTCCAAAATCGAAGGCCTCCTCGCGAAACTGAAGAACTTTTAGCTGCTGTGCGCTAACAGTGAATCCAGCACAGCAGATGACAGCAAAAAATAACGCTCTAAGCATGCTTTATAATTTATCTCAAAGTTAAAACTAATTCACTTCTGCTTTATTTTATTTTCTTTGCAAAACCATGGCCAGAATTTTAACAGGAATACAAAGCAGCGGGCGCCCTCACCTGGGAAACCTCCTGGGTGCAATTATCCCGGCAATTGAGCTGTCAAAAGATCCGTCGAATGAGTCTTTTTTCTTTATTGCCGATCTCCACTCGCTGACCACGATCAAAGACGCCGCAACAAGGATCGCCAATGTCCGCGCGGTGGCCGCCGCCTGGCTAGCGTTCGGCTTCGACATCGGGAAAAATTACCTCTACCGGCAGTCCCGCATACCGGAAGTTTGCGAACTCACCTGGTACCTGGATTGCTTTACACCTTTTCCCATGCTGGCGAATGCCCACTCCTTCAAAGACAAGGCCGAGCGACTGTCCGATGTGAATGCCGGTTTGTTTACTTATCCCGTGTTGATGACTGCCGACATTATACTGTACGACGCCAATATCGTACCCGTGGGAAAGGACCAGAAGCAGCATGTTGAAATGGCACGCGACATTGCCTCGACATTCAACAACCGGTATGGTGAAACGTTCGTTGTACCTGAAGCCCGGATTGAGGAACAGTTAATGACGATACCCGGAACGGATGGTCAGAAAATGAGCAAGTCGTACGGCAATATCATCGATATTTTCCTGCCGGAAAAAGAACTCCTCAAGCAGATCAAAACGATCAAAACCGACAGTACGCCGATGGAGGAGCCCAAAGATCCTGAGCGGGATAATGTTTTTGCGATCTATGGCTTGCTTGCGAGTGCTGACCAAAAAGAAGCGCTCGGCAACAAGTACCGCGCCGGAAATTATGGCTACGGACATGCCAAGCAGGAGCTCTTTGAACTGGTCATCGAAAAATTCAGGCAGCCGCGCGAGCTATTTTCCCACCTTATGAACAACCCGGACGAGATCGATAAAAAACTGGCGCTGGGCGAAGCCAGGGCCCGGGAGATCGCATACCGCGTTCTTGACAAGGTACGCGACAAACTTGGATTTCGGTAAGTTTACTGTGCAGTCCAGACAACCTCCTGCTGGTCTCTGCCCACCGTCAATATAATGCGGGGCGGATTGGGCATCAGGATGAGCCGGGTGTCCTTGTTAGGGTATTTATCTGACTCCACTATGATTCCCTTCCCGAGATAAGCGATCGGCATAAGGACGTCATTGTCGGGACACACTTCATCATGCACTTTCTGCAGGGCTTCTTCAAGGTACTCACCAAAGCTCACCTGCAACGCATCCTCATCATCGTGCAGTTTTTCTTCGAGATCATCATAGGTCGGATTGTTATAGTCGATACCGGCAAGCTGTTCACGTTTTTTTACGATCTCCTGAAGCGCCTTGTCGAGTGATTTGATATCCATGGCAAAAGAAAAATTTTACCAAAGATTGAAGAAATCATTGAAATACAAAAAGGTAATTTTAAATGCCGCGGGATTTTCGAGGCAATCAAAGCCATTTTTAGTTTGGTTAGAGGGCAGTTTTTTGAGGCATTGGCGAATAAAAATTCCTGAAACAGCGGATTACCGAATCTCCTTTCATTGGTTTCGATGTTACCCGTCCAACCGTTACTTTAGATCCATAAATCACATCCCATGAACGAGGATTTCCTGCCGATTAATGGCACCGATCACATCGAACTGTATGTTGGAAACGCCAGGCAGTCGGCGCTTTTCTATCAGCATTGCATGGGCTTTGAGCCTGTAGCCTATGCAGGACCGGAGACAGGCATCCGCGATCGCTCATCGTACGTATTACAGCAGAACAAGATCCGCCTTGTGCTCACTACCGCGCTGCACCCGGACTCACCCATTGCGCAGCATGTTCATCAACATGGCGATGGTGTAAAAGTGCTGGCCTTATGGGTGGACGATGCCCGGCGGTCATTCGACGAGACGACAAAGCGGGGCGCGGAGGCATCGCTTGCCCCGACCGTGATGAAGGATGCTTTTGGTGAAGTAGTCCTGGCATCGATCAGGACCTATGGTGAAACCGTGCACACCTTTGTCGAACGGAAAAATTATCATGGCCCCTTCCTTCCAGGATACAAAGCCTATCAGAGTACGATAAAAACAATACCCCTTGGATTGAAGTATATAGATCATTGCGTGGGCAACGTGGAACTTGGCCAGATGAACAAGTGGGTGTCGTTTTACGAGCAGGTTATGGGATTCAGGTTACTCGTTACGTTCGACGACAGCGATATTTCAACCGAATACAGTGCGCTGATGTCGAAGGTCGTCTCCAACGGGAATGGGTATATCAAGTTTCCGATCAACGAACCGGCCTCCGGGAAGAAGAAGTCACAAATCGAGGAATACCTGGATTTTTATAAAGGTCCCGGCGTGCAGCACATCGCCATCGCCACGGATGATATCATTGCGACCGTAGATGCTTTACGCAAACGCGGTATCGAATTTTTGCACGTGCCCGAAACGTACTACGAGGATGTCCTCCAGCGGGTTGGTAAGATCGAGGAAGACCTGGCGGCGTTAAAAAAGTTGAACATCCTGATTGATCGCGATGACGAAGGATATCTTTTGCAGATCTTCACGAAGCCATTGCAGGACCGGCCTACCTTATTTTTCGAGATCATTGAACGCAACGGAGCAAAGTCGTTCGGCAAGGGAAATTTCAAGGCGCTGTTCGAATCAATTGAGCGCGAGCAGGCATTGCGGGGCAATCTTTAACAGGGCATACATCCATCTACCTGCTGTCACCCAGTATACGCTGGAGCTAGTGCTTTAATCAAAAAGAATACTCTTGTATTTTTTAGTGTCGCGTAGCATCTGCGCGGCGCCTTTGCTGACAGAGATCAGCGCATCTTCGTCGATGTGAACCGGCAGCTTAACCTTTAGCTCGAGCCGTTCTTTAATGCCACGAAGAAAGGCGTTGCCGCCGGTCACGTGAAGACCGTTTTGATAGATATCGGCAGCGAGTTCGGGTGGGCAGATTTCCAACGTCTGTAAAATCGCATGTTCGATAGAGCTGAACGATTTCTCCAGGATAAACGCAACTTCGCTGTGGTCGATCTTTCTCGTGACAGGAATACCCTCCATCAGGTCCTTCCCTTTCACCATGATCGGTTCAGGCGCGTCCTGTATCTTGGGCGTCACCGCGCCCACGTTTATTTTGATTTGTTCGGCGGTCTTCAGGCCGATCGCCATATTGTAATTTCTCCTGAAATGGTCCTGAATTTCTGCA
>DASPJC010000378.1:0-8429 GCA_035628815.1 Ohtaekwangia sp.
GTGTGCGCCTTCGAGATGTCCGGCACTGTAACGCTGGTACGCATCTGGTCCGCTCCTGGCATCAACAATGACAATGTCCGGATGCTGTACCCGGGGAACTTCGCTCGGCGCGATGGGTGGCAGATTTTTTTCCATGCATAAAGATACAGGAGATTCATGCAAATATTGATGTACGCATCTGAACAACGAAGTGTACAATTTTGAAAATGATTTAAAATGTGGCTATGAAAACGCGTTACTTTCGATGATGATAAAGTTGGTCGCTATTTTGTGAGAAGGTCGAAAACCGGATTCATGAAGACGCTTATTTCTGTTATTCTATGGTGTATCCTGCTGGTGTTATGCTGGCCGCTTGCGCTGGTCATGCTGGTCCTTTTTCCATTTGTCTGGCTGATATTGCTTCCTTTCAAAATCGTCGGACTATCGCTTGAGCTGCTCTTTAAATTTATTGGCGCCGTGCTCATGTTTCCATTCCGGCTCATCCGGTAGCGCTTACTTCCAGTCCGCATCAGATGTCGAGGTGCCAGCGTGGTGTCTCAGGTGATCCTCGCCTTATAAGGTAGCGATGATTCGATCGGTTCGTCATCAAAGTGTTTCTATGGTCTGTCGGAAGTTCCACGAAAGACCGTATTTTTATACCTTGACGATATGGAAGGAACAAAGCGGGCAAATATTAAAGCAGGAACGAAAGTTCAGGTTGTTCTTAAAAAAGATCAGCGCTCCGGTGTATTGACGGTAGGGGTCGTAAAAGACATTCTTACCAGTTCGCCGACCCACCATCGGGGAATAAAAGTAAGACTGGAGGATGGACAGGTGGGAAGAGTACAGGTAATCCTTGAATAGCAGACCATGAAGAAGATGGAATGCCCGTCCTGCGCAATGGAAATACCTTCCGAAAGTAAAACCTGCCCGGTTTGCGGCTATGAATTTGCGCGCAGCAACAGCGGCCTGCGATGGGTCGCGCTCGCATTGGCTGTATTGTTCCTGCTGTATCTCATCCTTTCTTTTTAGCCGGATCAAAAACACAACCCGATACGCTATGCGCAACTGCATCTTTTGTTTCATGGCCGTGATGACATTGTTTACCAGTTGCAAGCGAACAAAACCCGAAGGCAAAAGCATTGTGCTTTTCAATGGCACGGATCTTCAGGGATGGGATACCTACCTCGGGCCTTCTTTTGATACCGTTCAACACAAACGCGATACTATACCACTGGGATTGAACCACGACACCCTGAATGTATTTTCTGTAGTTCAGCTCGATGGCGGGCCGGTGCTCCGCGTTTCAGGTGAACGTTTTGGCGGGATCTCGACGCATCAGGATTTTGCAAACTATCATCTGACACTGGAATTCAGGTGGGGAAAGAAAAAGTGGCCGCCGAAGGACAGCAGTAAACGCGACAGTGGCATACTGTACCATGCGGTTGGCGATCACGGTGCCGATTTTGGGTTCTGGATGCGCTCGCAGGAATTTCAGGTGCAGGAAGGGGACTGCGGCGACTACTGGGGAGTAGCCGGCGGAATTTTTGATATCCCTGCATCAAAAAAGGACGGGATAAGTATATCTACAATCCGGAGGGGCAACTGCTCACGTTTCGCGAGGGTGGCGCGGCCGGAAGACATTGTATCAAAAATCCGGATGCTGAATATACCTCAGGGGAGTGGAATACGATTGATCTCTATTGCTATGGTGATACAGCTGTACATGTTGTGAACGGCAAAACCTGCATGATCCTCTATCATTCGCGCCAGGCGGAAGAGGGCCGGGAAATACCACTCAGGCGCGGCAGGATACAGCTCCAGAGTGAAGGAGCAGAAATTTTTTACAGGAATATCCGGATGGAAAGCATTGGCAGTATTCCTGTTGCGGCCTTGAATTGAATTACTTTATTAACCACGTTTATTCAAACCCTTCGACCAGGATCATCCTGGTATCGGAAATTGATTGGCGGAGTGCTTTTGCCGGCGCATAGCCCTCGGACGACCACCAGGCTTTTGCTTTTTCGACGGATGGAAACTCCAGGACGACCACGCGTCCGGGTTCCCAATTCCCTTCAAGCGTTTCGGTAGCGCCGCCCCGCACAACAAACTTGCCCCCGAAAGGTACCAGCGAAGGCGGCGTAAGCTTTTTGTACGCCTCGTACTGGCTGTAATCCCTGATGTTCACGTCGACGATAATGTAGGCTTTCATAACAGAAGATTGATCAACCTATACATCACAGCTGATCAGGTGACCGTGATGTATAGGTTATCGAAGACTAGTTTACTTTCAACAGTTCAACTTCAAAGATCAGCGTTGCGTAAGGGGGTATTTGCTGACCGGCGCCACGTTCTCCGTAAGCGAGTTCCTGTGGAATAAACAGCATCCATTTGTCGCCTTCGCGCATCAGCTGCAGCGCTTCAGTCCATCCGGGGATAACTTCACTCACACCAAAGGTTGCTGGTTCGTTTCTTTCCACGGAACTGTCGAAAACCGTTCCATCGACCAGTTTGCCGATATAATGTACCGTGACGTTGTCGTTTGCTCCGGCTTCTTTGCCTTTACCCGAGGTGATCACCTTGTATTGTAACCCGCTGGCAGTCGTAACAACACCTTCTTTTGTTTTGTTTTCGTCCAGGAAGATCCTGGAATCTTCTTTGAGTTTCGCGGATTTTTTTTCCATTACGGCTTGCATATAAGGTTGAACAGTGGTCATTGCTTCCTGCTGATCCATTTTCAGCGTCTTGTTTAAAAAGACGTCGTTGATCCCGACGGTTAAGGATTCGAGGTCGAGGGAATCGCCCCCTTGTGATTTCAAATTATTGGCGACCAGCACACCCAGGCCATAACTCGCCTTTTTGTGTTTGTCCGTCAGCAACACGTCCTTCGGCTTCTTAAGTTCTGCGATCTCCGCTTGAAGCGCATTGACCTGTGCCTGCAATTCCTTCTTGGACTGTGCGTATACTGTTGTGCTCATAACGAGCGAAAAGCATAAAACAATGATTTTCATTTTTAAGGTTTTATAAGTGACCGCAAAGAAAACGAATATTAAAGACAATTGATTTGCCGCCTATAGATTTTTATCCCGCGAATCCCCCGGAAAACGTTGGCTTGAGCCGAAAAAACGAGGTTCTGTGACCGATCGACGACTCCTGGATTCTAAAACCATAACCAACCCTGCGAATTATGGCCACTTTAACCCAATCAGCCCCCCGGAAACCCGGTAAAAGACATGCTGCGCACCTGGATATGACACCGATGGTGGACCTTGCTTTTTTATTGCTGACGTTCTTTATGCTCACCACTAACTTTTTTAAGCCGTATATTTTTGAACTTATTACACCGGACAATCACTCCGGTGGCGTACCGCCTGAAGTGCCTGCTGAACGTGTACTCACGCTCCTGCTTGGCGACCAGGATAAAATTTACTGGTACAACGGCCTGCCTGATAAATTAATTACCCGCACTGACTTTTCCGCCACCGGTATCCGTAACCTTCTGATCGACCGCAAAAGTAAGATGGACGACCTCGTTGTGCTGATTAAACCGACGGCAAAATCGCGGTATAAAAACCTGGTGGACATCCTCGATGAAATGACCATCGCCGGGATCCCTTATTACTACATTGTGAAGACCACGCCCAATGACGAGAAATTACTTCGGCAAACGCCGTGATTCGTATTAATATTCAATCTCCCATTCAATCTTTTATCGTGGCATCTTTTTTTCGCTACTAATGTCATGAAGCAAACGAGTAACCATATTGAACATGAGATCGTCACGGTTGTGATGCATCTGCTGGAAAAAAGCGGTTTTGAATCGTTCACAGCCCTCACTACCACTTCTTCCGATGATATACAATCTCTGGAAGCAACATTGATCAACCTTAAAAATCTGGCGGCACGCTACGACAAGCAGGATGCGCTTATTCAGGTCAGGACCCTGATGCAGCGGTACAATATTCAGGTGGATGAGCTGGTCGGTAATTATGCGACGTAATTCGTCCGCTTCCAACAAGCCATGATCAGACATTTTATTTCCACGATAATATTAGTGGCGTTTTCGGCTGCCGTATACGGGCAGGCGGACACGAGCGGGGTGGATTCCATGCGCGCCGCTCACCCTGACGAATGGTATCACCAGCAATTGCCCCATGACGCCGGACCCCCGAAAGACAGCATTCAGGTCGACTATACGAGCTTGCCACGCGCCCTGCAGGCGACGCTGAAGCGAAATGATGATTACGAAGGGTGGGAGCAGGGCGAAATTTATCTCAACCGAAATACCGCGGTATACCAGGTACACATCGTACGGGATAGTATTCTTTATGTGTACGGCCTGCTGCGGAACGGGCAGCCCGTGTCCTTCCGGACACAAAAGATCAAGTCTGATTAGGTTGCAATCGGGCAACTATTAGCCGACAGCCATACCGTTGCACCTGTAGATGTTTTCAGCAGTTCCCGCCGTTAGTGGGTAAAAAAAGCAATACTTCAACCCGTTTAAGACGTTTTTCATTTGGCCTCTGGCATGGCACAGGTTTATCATTAAACGATGACATGTTCGATATATAAATTATTAACAACTATGAAAAAAGTAATGATGATGACAGCTGGTATGCTCCTGATGGGGATAGTAGCTGTAAACGCGCAAGACTCTACCCAGAGAACAAATCCGGCACAACAACCCAGTCAGCAGCCCCGCATTGAAAGCCAGCAGCAGAATCAATATCGTGTTGAGGACAGGGTATCCGTAACGGCAGATGAACTACCGTCATCGCTTCGCCAAACGCTTCAGAATGGCTCTCAGTACCGCGGATGGGAGAACACACCTATCTATCGTGACCGCACTTCACAAGAGTACTACTTCGAGCTGAATGATGGTACCAACAAAACCATGCATCGCTTCGACAGAAACGGTAAAACCATAGAAGGTAATGGCAATGAGCCACGGGGTGGACAATAACAGGTACGATAAATCGGAAGCCGGACTTTGATCCGGCTTTTTTTATGCCTTGTCGCTACCTCGCCTTTTTGTATTTTGCGGGAATATCCCCAACCTATGGACATGTTAATCCGGCTTTTGAGCCTCATTCCCCATATTATTGTTTTGATTGCCGTGTTTTCCTATGTGTCCCGGCGCCCGACAGCCGAAGCCTACCTGATGGTTGCAGGTACCTGCGTCGGCACCCTGGTTTCGATTTTCTACACGGTGATTTTTCCGTTGCTGGCGATGAGTGGTCAATGGAAATCGGTGGAAGTCTATCTCGGTATCATCAGCATTGTGGGTACCATGGGAGCCTTCGCCTTCGCCATCGGGTTTCTTATCCTTGTCAAAAAAGAAGTCGCGGCCAATAAAGTATAGAGTGTCTCTTCCCTGAGGCTGCACAAAGATTCGATCCGGTTATCGGCTGCTATCACTCCGGGCTAGGCAATTAGTGTTGTAACGCGTATTGCCTGAGCGCTAACGCACCCCACGCCTCCATGGCCTTGCGGTAAAAGTGCTGCGCGTCATTGTGCACTGTATCGGCATGATATTTTAAACAATGCCTGCAAAAGCTGACTGCGATGAAACGAATGACCACGCTCGTATTGATGATGTCTTTTTTGTTACTTCTTTCCTGCAACAGGAAAACAGAAACTGACAGCAAGGATGTCGCCGAAGAACGGAATGAAGAGAAGTTTGAAGACTCCGACGCGGAAAGAGATACCGAGTTTGCCGTGGAGGCTGCTGACGGAGGCATGCTCGAGGTACAGCTCGGGCAGTTAGCTGTGAGCAATGCTTCCTCACCCCAGGTCAAGCAGTTTGGCCAGATGATGATCGACGAACACAGTAAGGCGAATGAAGAGTTGAAGACACTGGCGGCGGAAAAAAAGATCACCCTGCCGGCGCAGCTCAGCGAGAAGAGCATGAAAAAATACAACGACCTCGCCCAGAAGTCAGGGCCAGATTTCGATAAGGAATACATTGAATTCATGATCAAGGATCATAAGGAAGACATTGAATTGTTTAAGAAGGAGGCGGATAAAGGAAATGATATGGGACTCGCCTCCTGGGCTTCGGGCAAGATCTCCGTACTGCAGCATCACCTGCAGCTGGCCGAAAGTGCGGAAGAAACCGTCAGGAATGCCGCTAAAAACAACTAACATTAGCACCAGTCTTTGAAGATGAATTGCGGCGAAAGAAGGACTGGTGCTTCTTATTTTTAGCCGCCACTGGTCATGCCTACCGGCACCATTGTCTGCCGGCATTCTCCTGGCATTTCAATTTCATATCGCTTGTTATAAGAAACTCATCCGATGGAAAAGAAAATATATTATCGCGGTACGCCCTACGCTTACAGGGGTGTAGACATCGCGGGAAAGCTCCTGTATCTATTGTACGAAAACGGTATCGTAGTTCATATTGTGCCACAGGACGGGCTTGATAAAACGTCTATTGTCGATCTCGCACTCGAGAAATATTATAGCACAGCAAACGCGCAGCAGCGTATGGCCGTACTGCAATGACATTTTAAAGGGAATAAACTTCTACAGTCCGCACTATGATCATCATAAGACATCCTGTCTTTATCTATTTCTGGGTGGGTCTTTTGACCTTTTTCCAAGCCTGTCAGCAGCATGCCGGCAGTGCAAAGGTGGACAGCGACACCACCGCGGTCCCAGCAGCAGCAAGTGATGAGCGTCCTCTTCCTGCTCCGTTTGCGACCAAGTCGGTAAAAAATTATTCAAAAGTCATTGGCTGGCCCGCGAACGTAACGCCAAAGGCACCGGACGGTTTTATTGTTACCCGGTATGTCGACGGGCTCCAGAATCCGCGGTGGATTTATGTGGCACCGAATGGCGATGTGTTGGTAGCGGAGGCGAGCACCGAAAAGAAGGGCGTTAAAAAAATCGTCGACCAGGTCACCGGAAAAGCGAAGTCACAAGCCACGGAAGGTAGCGCAGACCGGATCCATCTTTTTCGCGATAAGGACGATGATGGTAAGCCGGAGCATCAGCAGGTGCTCCTGAGCGGACTAAACCAGCCCTTCGGTATGCTGGTGCTCGGTAATGCATTGTATGTTGCTAACACCGATGGGCTGGTGCAGTTTCCCTATCAGACCGGGCAAACAGAGATCAAATCAGCGGGAAAAAAAATCGTTGAACTGCCCGCGGGTGGATACAACAACCACTGGACGCGAAACATCCTTTCGAATAAGGCACAGACGAAGATTTACATCGCGGTTGGATCGGGCAGCGATCACGGGGAAAACGGAATGGAACATGAAGTTCGCCGCGCCTGTATCCTCGAAATTAATCCCGATGGCAGCGGTGAAACTATTTTTGCGAGCGGTCTTCGCAACCCCGTCGGTATGGGGTGGGCACCCGGCACAGGGGATCTTTGGACTGCGGTAAACGAGCGCGATGATCTCGGAGACGACCTTGTTCCAGACTATCTTACGCACGTGAAGGCTGGGGCGTTTTACGGATGGCCGTATGCGTATTTTGGTTCAAATCCTGACCCCCGGCTTAAAGGCGCACATCCGGAACTGGTGGAACAAACAGTTAAACCAGACGTCTCACTGGGCGCTCACACCGCGAGCCTCGGACTGGCTTTCTACGACAAAAAGACCTTTCCTTCGAAATATTTTGGTGGTGCATTTGTCGGGCAGCATGGCTCCTGGAACCGATCTGAGCTGAGTGGTTACAAAGTGGTTTTTGTTCCCTTTCAGAATGGCAAGCCCGCCGGTCCGCCGGAAGATTTCCTAACGGGATTTATCGCAGACCTTGATAAGAATGAAGTGTACGGACGACCGGTCGGTCTGGCTGTCCTTCCCGATGGATCCCTGCTGGTCGCCGATGATGTAAGCAATACGATCTGGCGTGTACAAGCCAGTGGCCGTTGACGAGCAGTCACGCTCCCGGCATTCTGGAATGATATTTTTCACTTTCCCGGCATGACGTATAACGTTTCACTAAAAAATGCCGCGACCTGGGCTGCAGTAGGCGCGGGCGTTTACCTCGCCGCGCTCCTTTACAAAAGTCTGACGCGATTCAACTTCGACGGCAAGGTGGTATTAATAACGGGCGGATCGCGCGGCCTCGGCTTAACCATGGCGCGACAACTTGCTGACAAGGGTGCGAGACTGGCGATCTGTGCCCGTACCGTTGACCAGTTAGGCCAGGCACACGTGGAACTGGAAGCCGCCGGTGCGGAAGTGATGTCACTTAGAGTGGACGTGACAGATCCCCGACAGGTGCAGGAGATGGTAGAGGATGTTATCAGGCACTATGGGCGACTGGATGTGTTGATTAATAACGCGGGCGTTATCCAGATAGGACCGCAAGACGCGATGGACATCAAAGACTATGAGGTCGCCATGAAGTCGAATTTCTGGTCGGCGTTGTATACCATGCTCGCCGCAATTCCCCATTTCAAAAACCAACGATCGGGCCGGATCGTGAACATT
>DASPJC010000379.1:0-13455 GCA_035628815.1 Ohtaekwangia sp.
CGGCGACTAAACCAGGCCGACGGTTGTTACTCGTTACGCAAGCCTGTCAGGTCGTTCCTCGTCAGCAACGCCTTTGATACGATGGGCCATAAACGGAGAAGCCTGCTGGTGCAGCCGGATCGCCTTGCGGGATAAAATAAATCCGGTGACAAGCGAGATGATTGCAAAGATCCAGATGCCGGTCCATACATCTTTAATTTCGGCGATAAACCAGAAGTAATCATACGACCCATGGAAAACGGTAGCAATGGCCAGTGCGATCAGGGTAAATGAAAATTTACGGGTGTACGAAAATTTTGCTTTCCCAAGGAAGAATCCCATGAGCACGCCGAAAGTAGCGTGCGCCGGTACTGCCGTAAACATTCTCAGGATCCCGGTTGTAAATCCATAGTTGAATACGTACAGAACATTTTCGAGTGTTGCAAAGCCCATGCTTACCATCACGGCATACACGATGCCGTCGAAAGGTTCGTTGAAATTTTTGTTGTTAAAGAGAATGAACCTTACAAAAACGAATTTGCTGAATTCCTCCACCAGCGCAACCTTGAAAAAAGCTTCGAAGAACTGGTCTACGATATCGTTTTCTCCGGTGAGGATCAACAGGCTCAGCGGCCAGCTGATGGTCAATGTAACAAGCGTGCTCAGTACGCCATAAAAGAAACTGATGAGCAAGAGGGAAAGTGGCTCACGTTCGTGCTTGTCCTTCAGATAAATATAGATGCCGATGGCTGCACCAGGTGCCAGCGCGAGTCCGAGCAAGGTCAGAACCTCCATGAAATAAAATTGACGATTCAAGGTAAACTTAAATCGTCAATTTATTGGTGAGCGTGGGGATCTTTGCGGTATTTTATTTATTCAAGCACCGTTTCGATCTGGTCCATTTTGTCATCGGAGTACCGGCCGGATGTAGCGAAGACAATTTTGCCGGTTCCATCGAGGACAAAAAAATACGGTATGTCACGCTTTTCAAAATCGAGCGCTTCCTTGTACGTTTTGAGTTCGCCTTTGTAAAAAAGGATGTACGGGAGCAATTGCGGATCGATGTTTTTCATGGCTTTTCTTTTTGCGGTACCGGTGGCGGCGGCATTAACACCTGTAAACATCGGCACGAAATAGACATTGACATCATAGCCAAACCCGGACATCAGGCCGGAGGTCTTCTGTACAAATTTCTCAAACACCGGTTGAAACCATGTATTCAGTTCATCTTCGGATTTCTTTGAATAGGCCAGTCCCAGCAGGGTGTATTTTCCTTTAACATCGGAAGGCAGTTTCACTTTTTTGTCTTCCACCGTTTCAGCTTCCATATCCGGAAACGTTCTGCCGATAACCTGGGCATCCACTGCAATGCTGCTCAATATGATGAGATAGCTAAAGACAATGCATTTCATATTTTTTTATTTTAATTGAATCTATTCAATAACCCTGTTTGTAACCATTACGTTTAGCAAAAATGTTTCCACATCCGACCAATGAATGCGAAAGACCACTACGACCACCATTTGGCCGCTTTCTATACCTGGATGATCGGCGACTTCCAGGAAGGACAAATGAAAGCGCAATCTTTTTTCACCCGTCATTCCATAATGCCAGTCGCAGGTAAGAATGCCGTTGATCTTGGCGCGGGGCATGGCTTGCAATCTGTTTCCCTTGCAAAGCTCGGCTTTCACGTCACCGCTGTTGATTTCAACCAACACCTGCTGAACACGCTGTACATCAACAAAGGCGATCTTCCTGTTGCCATCGTGAATGATGACATCATCCACTACCTTGAATCCATGCAACAGGATGCGGCAGTCGTTGTTTGCATGGGCGACACACTCACCCATCTTGAAAAGATAGAACATGTTGAGCTGATGTTTCGCCTGGTGTATGAAAAGTTGGAAAACAGCGGAAAACTGATCTTGTCTTTTCGTGATCTCACCCGGAAAGTTGCGGGAACGCAGCGGTTTATTCCGGTAAAAAGCGACGACACGCGTATCCTCACATGTTTCCTTGAATATTTTCCCTCGCATGTCATGGTTCACGACATCCTGTATGAAAAAAAGGATGATGGGTGGGAAATGAAAGCCAGCGCCTATCCGAAACTGCGACTCGACCCGACGATGGCCGGCGACATGTTGCGGAAAGCAAACTTTTCAATAACGCTATCAGAAGTTTATGATGGCGTCGTATACGTCATTGCTGAAAAATAATCTACGTCCGGACCCACGTTACCTTGTCTTCAATAGGTTTTCTCCTTCCTTCGGGAAGCGGTCCTTTCGGTATTCCGACGTGCAGAAAGCCAATGAGCCGGTCATCCTGGCCAAGGTTGAATGCCGCCCTTGCATCATCAAAATACGTTATTCCACCGGTACTCAGGTAAGTGCCGACACTATAGGCCGCAGCGGTTAGATACATATTCTGGATAGCGCAGAATACAGCGCCTGTTTCTTCGATTTCGGGCACCGATTTTTTTTCATCGCGAACCATGGCAATCGCTATAATGTGCGACGACAGCGCCGGCTTGCTGAGCAGGTTTTGATAGCGATCTTCCTTGTAGGTGCCATCTGCAGTAGTTGCATTCCGGTACACATCTGCCTGCGCCTCGGCCAGTTTGCGGATACCCTCGCCGGTGAAAACTATGAAGCGCCACGGTTCGGTAAGTTTATGCGTCGGTGCCCAATTGGCATTCTCCAGCATTTGGTTGACGATCCGGTCATCCACACGTTCTCCTGAAAACTGTTGCTGAAAAACGGAGCGGCGGTTTCTGATCAGGTCATTAATGGTATCAATTTGTTCTGTGGTGTATTTCATAGTACATCGTTGTCAACACAAATGTAACACCCCGGCGGTAAGAGGATGGAAACCGTATCGACAAACGGCAGATTAATTGGGAAACTGACCGGCGTCAATACCGGGGATAACCTTCAGCGCGTTTTTGTAATAGACCTTTTTTAGGACGTCGTCCGGCAGGTCCAGGCCATACATTCGCCAGAATGCATGGTAACGCTTATGATAAGGAAAGTAATCATCGGCTGTCTCGAGTACGCGGAAGTACGTAGGGTATTCGTCAGGCACCCAGGAATCTTTTCCGAACAATACGCGATCCTGGTATTTGATCATAAAGTCGCGACCGGCCCGGGGCTGCCGGCCCAATTCAGCGATCACGGCGCCAATCTCCGTATACATATTTGGAAAGGCATCCATCAACTCGCCAAGTTTTTTCAAGTCATTACCGAACCACCCGAGGTGGGCGTTGATAAATTTTGTTTTAGGATGCTTCCTGAAAATATTGTGCTGTTCTTTGATGATGGTTTCCCAGGACACCGGGTCGTCATCATGACGGCGGCCAGGGTGAAGCTTTAACTCAAGCCATCGCTCGTTGTTTTTATCGATCGGTTGCCAGAATTGCTTTGGATCGGCCGAATGGATCAGGACCGGAATGCCAAGCTCGCCGCATTTCGCCCAGATGGGATCGATCCTTGGATCGTCGATGTGAACACGATTTCCCTTGCTATCCTTGGTGAACATACCGAGGCTTTTGTAAATCTTCAGACCCTGGGCGCCCTTTTTTACGTCGTCCTCCAGTTGCTTCAGCATGCGCGCCTGCCACTCGGCATCGTCAATGGCGGCGAAATCCATATTGGTGAAAACCACGAAGCGCTTCGGGCTGGTCTTTTTTACATTTTCGAGTGAACGTTCAAGATGTTCGGCACTGCCCCTGCCCCTTCCGCTCAGGTTGACCATCACGGCCATATTCAACTTGTCCATTTCACTTTCCAATGCCTTGAGGTCCTGCCCCGGCATGTTGAACTGGTGATTGTGCACATCGATAAACGGAAATTTAGCGCGGGTTACTTTATGCTCCGGGACCACCAGCGTGGAAGGCGGGTCGTAATCTTCGAAGTCCATCTTGAGATCCAGCGGTTTCTCCTGTCCGTGAACCTGCGCCACGATTAGTAAGGAGGCAATGGCAATAAAAAATTTCATAGGGATTCAAGATAGGTTATTGGATCTATCCCTGTGATAATTTTTTTTAAACGGTCAATCCCCGAAGGCCAGCCCGACGCTTCCGTTTTACGAATGGCCATTTTATCCTGCGTGAGGCATTCGGAGGCCCGGAAATTCTTTTTTACCTTGCTCATCATTTAACATTATTTCATGAAAAGTCTACTCTGCCTGGTGCTCAGTTTCGCCATCGTATCATATGTTCATGCGCAGGACCAGGCGGTGGACGGCGCGCGGAAGAAGATTCAGGCGAACGACTTTTCAGGTGCCCGGACTGAACTGACAAAGTTCATCGATGCCCATGCAAAACATAAAGAAGCACTGAATCTCCGCGGCACCGCCCGGTCGGGCATGGAGGATTTTTATGGGGCTATCGGTGATTTCAACGCCGCGCTTGAGATCGATTCGACATTCGCTGACGCATACAATAACCGCGGTGAGGCAAAAATGGCGCTCGGCGACGACGAGGCAGCTATCCTGGATTTTACCAAAGCGATCAATTTCAATGGCCGGATGGCGGACGCGTACAGCAATCGCGGCCTGGCAAAGTATAACATCGAAGATCTCCAGGGCGCGTATTTCGATTTTTCCAAGGCGCTGGAGCTCGGGCCCGTGGATGCTGACAAGTACTTTAACCGCGGCGTGGTAAAAGCGGAGCTTGGCGAGTTTGTCAGTGCCATCGACGACTACACCAAAGCCATTGAACTGGACAAAAACGATCCGGCACTCTATAACTATCGGGGTGTGGCATACTATAACGCCGGCAACCCCGATCAGGCCATCGCGGATTATGATCAGGCGATCAAATTGGACCCGAAGGATCCGCTGAAATTCGAGAACCGGGCATTGGCGCGTGGTGCAAAGGAAGATTTTAAAGGTGCCCTCGAGGATTACAACAAAGCGATTGAACTTAATCCCGAGGAACCGGAAACCTACAACCTGCGGGGTGTGGTAAAATACAGTCTTGAAGACCACGACGGTTCGATTGCAGACTATACCAAGGCAATTGAGCTTGACGACACGAATCCTGTCTATTACGACAACCGCGCCCTCAGCAGAACAGCTAAGGAAGATTATGCCGGTGCGATAGAAGATTATTCTTCATCGATCGAGTTGTATCCCAGTGATCCCGAAACTTTTTATCAGCGCGCACTGGTCAAAATGAGCATGAATAATAAATATGACGCATGCCTTGACCTGAAACGCGCGGATGACCTTGGATCGACGGATGCGCGGGTGTTGCTTAAGAAGAACTGTAAGTGATTTTCACCAGGCCACATGTTTATGGGATTGACGGTTTATGCGATTAATGATAGTTTTCCGGAAAACAACCGCGAAGTGTTGTTATCAATCTTAATGCTGTGGTATGATCCGCATCGGTATTGTCGAAGATGACGAGCAAATCAGAAAAGCGGTGCAGGCGTTCCTGAACCGGCAGGAAAGTTTTGCATGCGACTGGTCTTATGGTTCGGTTGAAGAACTTCTAGCTAACCTGAATGACAAAACGGTACCAGCGGTACTGATCATGGATCTCGGCTTGCCAGGGATGTCGGGCATAGCGGGCATCCGTTTGGTAAAGGAAAGATATCCGGATGTGGATATCGTGGTCTTTTCCGTTTATAACGACTCAACAAAAATATTCGAGTCTCTGTGTGCCGGTGCCACGGGTTATCTTTTGAAGAACACGCCGCTCGAGGAAATCAAGGAGGGCATCGCGTTGTTGGCGAAGGGAGGATCGCCCATGTCTCCGCAGATCGCCCGGAAGGTAGTTGAACACTTTAATCCCTGCATTCAGAAAAAGGAAGCGTCGGTGCTTTCCGCGAAGGAAAAAGAAATTGTCGTGGGCCTTGTAGATGGGCTGAGCTACAAGCTCATCGCGGATCGCATGAAGGTCAGCATTGAAACGGTACGCTTTCACATTAAAAATATTTACCGCAAGCTGCATGTACACGGCAAGGCTGAGGTGATCAGCAAGTCGCTGCGCGGTGAAATCTGACAACGATACCTACAGGTTGTTTTTTTGGTTTTAACAGCCTCCGGTCATTCGGAGTTTTTTTTATTTTTCGTTTTGACGCAATGCGGCGATGATCATTGCAGCATGAACACGTGAATTTTCAATGAACCACTTGTTGGTTTTTAATCCGCCGCAGACTACCCCTGCCAGGTAAATGCCGGGAACATTTGTTTCCATCGTGTCGGCGTTGTAAACAGGTGTTTTGTAGGCGTCATCAACAAACGTTATCCCGCAGCCCTTCATGAATTCGAAGGGCGGTTGATAACCGGTCATGGCCAGCACAAAATCATTATCAATTTCCTTTACACCGTCCGGCGTGTGAATTTCCACGGTGTTTTCTGTGATGCGTTGCACCGTTGATCTGAAGAATGCCTGGATGGAGCCCTCTGCAATCCGGTTTTCGATATCGGGTTTAACCCAATACTTCACGCTGTCGCGGATAGCGTCTTCGCGGATCACCATCGTCACCGTGGCACCCTTCCGCCAGGTTTCAAGCGCGACGTCGACGGCTGAATTCGCGGCGCCTACAACCACGAGCTTTTGTCCAAAGTAAGGATGTGGCTCGTCGTAGTAATGACGTACTTTTGGAAGGTCTTCACCGGGAACATTGAGCAGGTAAGGCAAATCATAAAAACCTAACGCCAGCACTACTGCACGACATTCATACGCTGCCTTGGTCGTGGTTACACGATGAGTGCCGTTGTCGGTCAGAACCGCGGTAACCTTTTCGTAAAGGTTGATATGCAAATCCCAGCTCATGCAAACACGCCTGAAGTATTCAAGGGCTTCAAAACGGTTTGGCTTCGGCTGGTGCGAGATAAACGGAACCCCGCCAATCTCCAGTTTCTCGGACGTCGAAAAAAAGGTCATGTTCAGCGGGTAATGATACAACGAGTTAACCAGGCAGCCCTTTTCAATGATGAGGTAGCTCAGCCCTGCTTTTTTTGCTTCAATGCCACAGGCCAGGCCAATCGGCCCGCCACCGACAATGATGAGATCATAAATTTTCATCCTGCATTTCTGTCAAATCATTTGCTATTTAGCCAATATTGATAAAAATTGGCCGCTAACCTAAGCTGTATGAAAAAACTATTGTTCATTCCCTGTTTCGTGTTCGCGTGCCTGACCGTCGGTCACGCCCAGAAACTTATCACGGTAGAAGACTTTACCGTCCGTAACACTTTTGTCCAGCGGTCAATTTCAGGCATCAACTGGATGCACGACGGAAAATACTACACGACGCTGTCGGCAAATGCCGTGGTAAAAAATGACGTCACAACCGGAAAGGTGATCGATACGATTTTCGCGGGAGGTGAGCTGAAAATTGAAGCGTACAGTTTCAGCGGTGACGAAAAGAAACTCCTGGTTCAAACAGAGATTCAAAAAATCTACAGGCGATCTTATAAAGCGGAATATTATGTATACGACATTACTTCCAAATCGCTTCAGCGACTTTCGCCGAAAGGAAAACAATCGTACGCTGCATTCTCGCCAGACGGATCACGGATAGCATTCGTGCGTGATAATAACCTTTTCCTGACGTCACTCGCCGACAATACGGAAACGCAGGTGACGACCGACGGACAATTCAATTCGATCATCAATGGTACGACCGACTGGGTTTATGAAGAGGAATTCGGATTTGTTGATGGTTTCTGCTGGTCTCCGGACGGGAGCAAAATTGCATACTATCGTTTTGACGAGACATTGGTAAGGGAATACAATCTTCAGCGCTGGGGAAAAACTTTGTATCCCGTCGATTATCGTTTCAAATATCCTAAAGCCGGTGAAGCAAATTCCAGCGTGGAGATCTGGATCTATGATATCGTCTCGGGAAAGAAAACGAAAGCTGATACTGGTACGGACGAGGACTTTTACATTCCTCGTGTGCAATGGACAAACAATCCTGCGCTGCTATCGATCCGGAAACTAAACCGCCTTCAGAATACATTGGAACTTTTGCACACCGACGTCAGCACGGGCGCTTCGGAAGTTGTACTGAAAGAAACCAGCAGCACCTACGTTGATATTAAATCAGCCTCACTTTATTATCTGGACGACGGCAAGCACTTCATTTATCTCAGTGAACGTGATGGTTACGCGCACATTTATTTGTACAGTCTAGATGGCAAGCTGGTGCGTCAGATCACGAACGGTAAATTCGAAGTTTCCCAATTGATCGGGGTAAACGAGAAAGCAAAGACGGTATATTACACGTCAACCGAAGCATCACCGCTGGAGAAGAACTTTTACAGCATCACGCTCGACGGCAAAAAGAAGGCGAGACTTTCACCGGCAGGCGGAGTGCACAACATTGATATGGGTGACGACTTTCAGTTCTATGTCGATCACCACAGCCACGCCTCGCAGCCCAATGTCGTGAGCCTCTACCGAACGAAGGGAAACAGCATTGTTAAGGTGCTGGAGAAAAATGAAGCATTGACTGCGACGTTAAAAGCGTATGGCTTTGCGCCAAAGGAGTACTTTACCTTTAAGGGAGCAGATGGGACAACGCTGAATGGTTTCATGCTGAAACCCCCGAAATTCGATTCGACCAAACGATACCCCGTGTTGATGTACCAGTACAGCGGACCTGGTTCGCAACAGGTGGCAAACAATTTTACAGCGGGTCATTTCCATTTTCACCAGATGATGGCACAGAAGGGATATCTGATTGTGTTTGTCGATCCGCGGGGGACGGGCGGTCGCGGCGAGGCATTTAAGAAGGTTACCTACAAACAGCTTGGCAAATATGAACTGGAAGACCTTATTGCTGCGGCACAGTATCTTTCGGCGCAACCGTATGTAGACGGAAATCGCATGGCGATCTGGGGGTGGAGCTATGGCGGTTACATGTCTGCGCTGGCCATGACAAAGGGCGCCGGGACCTTCAAGCTGGGGATTGCCGTTTCGCCAGTCACCAACTGGCGGTTCTATGATACCGTTTATACTGAACGTTTCCTTCAGACACCACAGCTCAATGCATCCGGGTACGATGACAATTCACCCTCAACCCACGCGGATAAACTCAGGGGAAAATTTTTGCTGATTCACGGTACGGGCGATGACAACGTTCACCTGCAGAATTCCACTGTATTACAGGATGCGTTGATCCAGGCCGGAAAGGAGTTTGAAGCTTTTTTTTACCCGGACAAAGAACACAGTATCGCGGGCGGCAAAACCAGGTTCCATCTGTATACGATGATGTCGGAGTATATCGTAAAGAACCTTTAACCCATGATAAACCGCAATACCATTACCGAAGCACATGAACGTATCCGGCCGTTCATTCACCGGACGCCGTTGATGACTTCCACATGGCTGGAAGGGCAAACGGGAGCCAGGTTGTTTTTCAAATGTGAAAACTTTCAGAAGATCGGTGCATTCAAGGCACGCGGTGCGACGAACGCTGTGCAGTCTCTTCCCTTGGATGAACGCCGCAACGGTGTCGCTGCTCATTCTTCCGGGAACCATGCACAGGCACTCGCCCTGGCGGCTCAGGTGACGGGAATACCTTCCTTCATTGTTATGCCCGCTAACGCCCCGCAGATAAAGAAAAACGCCGTCCGCGGTTATGGCGGACAGGTATTCGAATGCGAGCCGACCATCCAGGCGCGGGAGGCAATGCTGGAAGAGGTCGTTAGAAAAACGGGAGCTACAGAGATTCATCCATTCAACAATGAAGCTGTTATCGCCGGGCAGGCTACGGCCGCACTGGAGTTGCTCGAAGATGCGCCTGCGCTTGATATTATCATCGCGCCCGTCGGTGGTGGCGGACTATTGAGTGGCACTGCGTTGGCAGCCAGTTATTTTTTCCCCGCCACAACGGTTATTGCCGCAGAGCCTGAGGGCGCCGACGATGCCTGCCGGTCGATGCAAAGTGGTAAGATCGAGCCGTCGCAGTCAGCATCCATCGCCGACGGTTTACTGACTTCGCTGAGCGAAAGGACTTTCGCAATTATCCGTGAGCATGTAAAAGATATCATTACAGTGAGCGATGCCGAGATTGTCGGCGCTATGCGTATACTTTGGGAGCGCATGAAGATCATTGTGGAACCTTCCGGCGCAGTGGCCCTGGCCGCTGTGATAAAAGCAAAAGAGAGATTCCTGGGCAAATCTGTGGGCATTATACTGACAGGCGGGAACGTCGATCTTAAGAAAGCGCTGATGTTGTTTGAGGGAAAGGCCTGAGGCAGGATTGTTCCAAGAAATAATAAGGAGAGGGTAAAGCGCCACAATGCCGATCGTTGCCGTGATTGCTCATTGCGACAGATCTCATCTTTGACTACGTTAAACCGTAACGGCGCAGAAGATCTAAAGTCTCCAGAACAGGTGACAGTTGCGTCGCCTGTTATTACTTTAACAGATATTGTTCCAGGAACAAAACAATCGACCACTGCATGTAGTCAATGTTATTTTTCTTACGGAAGCCGTGCCCTTCATCCTTTGCCAGCAGGTACCACACCTTGTTACCACGGCCGATCATTTTTTCTTTTATTTGTTCAGATTCTGAAGCAGGGACACGCGGATCATTTAATCCCTGGATGATGAACAACGGTCGCATAATCTTATCCACGTTATTTGCAGGCGATATCCTTGTCAAATATTCTTTCATTTTGGGATCGCGTTCATCACCATACTCCGCGCGACGGAGATCTTTCCGATAGTCTTCCGTATTTTGGAGAAACGTAACAAAGTTGCTGATACCCACGACATCGATGCCACATTTGATGCGAGCATTGTAGTGAGCCATGGACGCCAGGACCATGTACCCGCCGTATGAACCACCATATACCGCGACGCGGCTTGGGTCCAGCTCTGGTTGTTTCGCGATCCAGTCCAGCAATGCGCCAATATCTTTCACCGATTCTTCGCGCTTCAAACCATTGTCCAGCAACAGGTATGATTTGCCGTAGCCGGCGGATCCGCGAACATTGGGCACAAGGATCGCGACGCCGAGTTCGTTGGTCAAATACGAATTGAATGAACTGAAAGTCGGCAGCGCCTGTGATTCCGGACCACCGTGAATGTTGATCACCACTGGTAGCTTGCCCGATGTGTTTTTGGGTTTATAATAAAAAGCGGGAATTTTCCGCGGCATGCCGTTGACTTTGTCGAACGATTCATACTCAATCAACGCAGGAACGGTAAAGGACGCGTTATCCAAACCTCCCACTTCACTGTATGTCCAGCGCTCGAGTTTCTGATTGGACAAGTCAATGGAATAGATGTCGCTTGGTGTCTGGGGTGTATTCAGCACGAAGGCCAGTTGCGTTCCGCCCGGATTAAATTTAAGACCACCGATCACGCCGGTCGGGATCCCCTTCACTGGTGATATCCGCCGCGATGCCGTCTCCATAGTGTACAGTTTGTACACACCGTTTTCATTGGTAGTAAACGCAATGGTCGTACGCGTTTTATTGATTGTCATACCGCCGACGTTCCACGGAATGTCCGCCGTCAGGCTCGTAAATTTTTTAGTCGACAGGTCGTAGTATTTCAGCACGTGGAATTCGGAACCTTCGTCTGACACGATGAAAATCCCTTTACCATCAGGCGACCACAGCGCACCGCCATACGCAATATCCTTGGACGATGGGTTGATTTGTTCAAGTTTTCCCGATTGTACATCCAGCATGTAAAGAAAGGACTTGTTGATCGAGAAATAGTGCTCCACCAGAATCTTGCTGTCGTCAGGCGACCAGTCCGATACGGTCCATAGACCGCCCTCCTGAAGGATGATCTTGGCATCTTTTGGATTCTTCATATCACACCGGTATACATCATAGTCCGTACCATTGCGGCGGGTGCTCACGGTGATAAACTGATTGCCCTTGTTGGACCATAGGGGTAGGGAGTTTTGTGAACGCCCGCCGTCGGAGATCTGTTCGTACTTCCCGGTTGTGATATCAAACCAAAATAATTGTGCAAACTCGTTGCCGCCGTTGTCGCGCGTAAACATAAACCCTTTGTAAGTTGTGTCCGGGCAAAAGGTGCCGCCACCAACAGGCTCTTCAAAAAATGTAATTTGCCTTCGTGCGCCGCCCGGAAATTCCACCTGGTGCAATTGGGCTGTCTCGGCAAACCGGGTGATGACAAGCATTCCCTTTCCATCGGGTTTCCAGCTACTCAGTCCGGCAGAGCGAGTGCTTTGATATTGCGCCATTCGCTCGACAAGTGGTTCAGGAATGTCGGGGATACCTTCTATCACCAGGGAACCTGTTGTTTTTTTCTCCTGCGAAAAAGCAGGAAGGCAGAGGAACACGCCTAGCAAAAAGATAAAAATAGAATGGAAAGCTTTCATGACGTGTGGACTTGATGAGCGGAAGATAAGGACTTCGCCGACGCACGCCAAACGCTATAGGAAGGATGGCAACAGAAAACAATTACGGATTCAACTCACGGAACTTCTGCTTGCCGGCTTCGAGAAAAGTAATGAAGTCTTCAATACTTTTATCGTATCCATACGGTGTGACCAATACGCGCTCGTCTGTTCCGACCAGTACATAAAACGGCTGGGCATTATTGTTAAGGTTCGCAATCTGCAGGTCGGCATTTTGCTTGCCGATAGTCTTCTTCACTTTCTGGTCGTAGCGCGAAGTATACCAGGATGATTCGGGTAACACCGTTTTGTCGTCAACATAGAGCGCTACCACAACAAAGTCGTTTCTCAGACGCTCCAGTACCTGTGGGTCAGACCATACAACGGCTTCCATTTCGCGACAGTTGGTGCAGCCATGGCCGGTAAAGTCGATGAAGAGGGGTTTATTCTGTTCGCGTGCGCAGGCCAGTGCCTGGCAGTAGTCAAAGTATCCATTCAGTCCATGCGGCAGGTGAAGGAAGTCTGCATACTTCGGTTCGTCACAGACCTGATTTTTTTCCGTGGTTCGCGCAGCACCCGGCAGATCAAAATCATGAGTATACATCGGCGGCAGATAGCCTGCGAGTGCCTTCAGCGGCGCACCCCACATGCCGGGAACAAGATAAACGACGAACGTAAAGGCGGTCATTGCCAGCAGGAGCCGCGGAATGCTGATACGTTTTTCTTCTGCGTCCTTGCCGGTATCGCCCGGGAGCCGGAACGCTTTCATCAGATAAAGTCCGATGAGCGCAACGATCACAATCCATATCGCAATGTTGATCTCGCGATCAAGTATTCTCCAGTGAAAGGCCTGATCCGCAATGCTCAAAAATTTAAAAGCCAGCGCAATCTCGATGAACCCAAGCACCACCTTAACACTGTTCAGCCATCCCCCGGATTTGGGGAGTGTTCGCAACCACTCCGGAAAGAAAGCGAACAAAGTAAAAGGTATGGCGAACGCGAGTGAAAAAGCAAACATGCCAACGATGGGTTTCAGAAATTCCCCGCCCGCTGATGATACAAGGATACTCCCCACCAGGGGCCCTGTACAGGAAAATGAAACGAGCACGAGTGTAAAGGCCATGAAGAA
>DASPJC010000380.1:0-3442 GCA_035628815.1 Ohtaekwangia sp.
GTTTGAAGAACATCAAAAGGCAAAAGCGGCTCCGGCAACAGCCTCGTCCGACAAGGCAGCGCCGGCAGTGGCCACTGCACCGCGACCGGTATTCAAACCGAAGATCAAACCAACAGGACCTCCACCGGACGCTTCATGAATGTTATTGCAACGCTGTTCTATAGCTTCATCTTTATCGCCGCAGCTGCTGCGCTGTCCCTGATCTTTACCCGGAATGTTTTCTACGGCGCATTGTTGATGATCGTTTGTCTTCTTTCGATCGCCGGGATTTATGTATTGCTTTACGCGGAGTTTCTGGCCGTGACGCAGGTCCTTGTCTATGCAGGCGGCATCCTGGTTATTATCCTTTTTGGTATCATGCTAACCGCCAGGGTATCTGCAAAGCCCCTGGTAATCGGCCATCATTATATCACCGGCGGCTTGCTAGTCGCGGGTAGCCTGTTCGTGCTGCTGATATGGTTTTTCAGGCAGCAGCAATTCGCGGAGCCAGTCACCGTGCAGCATCCTGAAGGTTTCGATCCTACCAGTATCATCGGGCTCAACCTGATGCGGGAGTTCCTGTTGCCTTTCGAGGTCTCGGGGATTTTGTTGCTGGTTGCGCTGATCGGTGCTTCGGTAATGGCGTCCTTTAAACAAAAAAAAGTTTAATATGTTTCCGCTGAATCATATCCTGTACCTGAGTGCATTCCTTTTCTCCGCAGGGTTGATGATCGTGATGGTCAAGCGAAATGCGATCATGGTGTTGCTGGGCCTTGAACTTATGCTGAATGCGGCCAATTTGAATCTTGTGGCATTTAACCAGATCCATCCTGCGGCACTGCACGGACAGATGTTCTCGTTATTTGTAATTATAGTCGCAGTATGCGAAACTGCGGTCGGGCTCGCCATCTTTTTGAAGGTGTATCAGTTCTATCAGACCGTGGAACCTGAAGAAGCGAACTCCCTAAAGGATTGATCATGGATTCCACGCCGGTCTTCCCGTCAGTTTTTTTTGAGACAGCTTTGATCGCCAGCTTACTCTTGCCGGCCCTGTCGGGATTATTGTCTTTTGCCATCGCCGAAAGATATTCGTGGCTCACCTCCTTTATCGCCACTGTCCTGATGCTGATCAGCGCCCTGATGGCTGGTTATGTGTGCTTTTCAGCGTGGAATGAAAATGTCATTATCCTGCAGTGGAACTGGTTTGCGATTTCGGGACATAACCTTACTGCGGGCCTGTACCTGGATAATCTCGCAGTGCTGATGATGTTAATTGTCAATACTATTTCCTTCCTGGTTCATTTGTATTCGGTGGGGTACATGGCCGGAGACGAAGGTATCAGGCGGTATTTCGGCATGTTGGGATTTTTTACTTTCTCGATGACCGGGATCGCACTTGCCAGTAATTTGCTGCAACTGTTCCTGTTCTGGGAGCTTGTGGGATTTTCATCGTACCTGC
Source organism: Ohtaekwangia sp. (assembly GCA_035628815.1). Classification (GTDB taxonomy): domain Bacteria; phylum Bacteroidota; class Bacteroidia; order Cytophagales; family Cyclobacteriaceae; genus Ohtaekwangia. The sequence continues at coordinate 1,439 of DASPJC010000380.1, forward strand.
TCATCGGGCATTACCAGGAACGTCCGGCAGCGGCGGCCGCCGCGAAAAAAGCTTTCATCTTTAACAGGATCGGTGACGTGGGATTTATCATCGGGCTGATGATTGTCTGGACGAACACAGCAACGTTCGATATCGATGCGCTGCAATCATTTTCAGGATCAGAAAGCTGGAAGACCCTGGCATCATTTTGTTTTTTTTGTGGTGTGGCCGGCAAATCGGCGCAATTTCCTTTGCTCACCTGGCTTCCGGATGCCATGGAAGGACCAACGCCGGTTTCCGCACTCATTCACGCTGCCACCATGGTTGCCGCCGGGATTTTTCTGCTGGCTCGAATTGATTTTATTTTTACCGTCCCGACTTTAAATATCGTAGCATGCGTTGGCGCATTAACAGCGTTGACAGGAGCAGCTGCTGCGCTCGTCCAACATGATGTGAAAAAAATCCTGGCTTACTCCACGGTATCCCAACTCGGACTCATGGTGGTCGCCGTGGGTGTTGGCGCACCCGGTGCCGCCATGCTTCATTTGATGACACATGCATTTTTTAAAGCATGTCTTTTCCTGTCAGCCGGGTCTGTGATTCATGCGCTTCATTTGGGACAACGGCAGGCACACGTTCATTTTGATGTGCAGGACATCCGGCAGATGGGCGGACTTCGGAAAAAATTACCCTTTACTTTTCTGGCCTTTGTGATCAGCGGTAGCGCACTTGCGGGACTCCCGTTCTTATCAGGTTTTATCTCGAAAGAAGCAATTCTCAGTTCCGTTCTTTCATGGACTGCACGCGGAGGCGCTGCCTGGCAATATACCGTTGTCGGCGCTACGTTGCTGGTCTCCTTTATCACTGTGTTGTACGTATTCCGGATGATCTGGAAAATTTTTCTGATGCCTGCAGGAACGATAAAAACGCTGTCGGTCGCCGAATCACCCCTGATCATGCGGATTCCCATCGGTGTTCTTGCCGTCGCTTCTTTTTGGATCATATTGTCATGGAACCCTTTTGCCCATTATACCTGGTTATATACCGCCCCGGTTGATACGGCTGTGATCGGTCCACACCTGCTGACGACGATATCAATAGTGTGGGTTGCAACAGCGCTTGGTGTAGCATATAGGTCCAGGCATAGAAACTTCAAAGCACGCGCATTTTTCAATACACGGTATCTTGACACGCTGTACCATTTCGTCATAGCGAGGCCGACCCTGAGAATGGCTACTCTTCTTGATGCAATCGACCGAAGATGGATTGACGGTTTTCTCCATGGCTTCGCGTACGTCCAGGTAACGATTGCCAGTCTTACCGGTTGGTTTGATCGTGCGATCGTTGACGGCATTGTCGGCGTGGTCGTCAATATGGCGCAAGGCACTGGCTCGTTGATCCGCTCTTTCCAGGAAGGGAAAATACAATTGTACGTTTTGTGGTCGTCGCTGGCAATCATAATTTTTCTAATTTGGACACTACTTTAGACGACTGCCACGCGCCATGGTAAAAGAAAAATCGTAATGCATCAATACCTGATTTCCCTGCTGATCTTTACGCCACTGGTGGCGGCAGCTGCGGCGCTTTTTATTCCTGCGCGGCTGAAAGATGTTTTCCGGATGCTGTCGCTGATCGCATCCTCGATTCAGTTGGTTTACCTGGTATTCATTCTGATCGATTATGCTTCGCCAGCCGGACCCGAAGGTGAGGCCATGCGCTTTGTCGAACAGGCAAAATGGATCACCTTGGATATGGGTGCCTGGGGCGTTTTGCAGGCTGAATATTTCGTAGGCCTTGACGGGCTTAGTCTTCCGCTTGTAGGCCTATCCGTTGTGGTCATGCTGATTGCGTCGATCTCCTCATGGGAAATTCAAAAGAATGTGAAAGGTTACTTTATCCTCTTACTCATTTTAAACGCGGCGGTGATTGGTACTTTCACCGCGCTGGATTTTTTGCTTTTTTATCTGTTCTTCGAATTCATGCTGCTGCCGATGTTCTTCCTGATTGCCATGTGGGGTGGTCCGC
>DASPJC010000381.1:0-5342 GCA_035628815.1 Ohtaekwangia sp.
TCGCCGGCCTATACGGTATTGTGGGCGTCCGGAAGCGTGTGGCTTGAATCGCTGACGGCAGGGACCCGGTACGCGCGGGCCCTGCGGATAGGATTATGTTTTCTGATCATTTTCGTATTGATAGCGCTGATGCCCTTAGCCGTGCCGCTGCTGCCGGTGGAAAAATTCATTCCGTATTCGAGGGCCCTGGGGTTCGAACCGTCGTCGAACGAAGGAAAAGAAGTTTCCGCATTGCCGCAATTCTATGCCGATATGTTCGGATGGAAAGAAAAGGCAGCATCAGTAGCCGCCGTTTATAACGCGTTGCCGGAAGCGGACCGGGAGAAATGTGCCATCTTTGGCAATAACTATGGGCGTTGCGGCGCCATCGATTACTACGGTAAGGCATATGGACTGCCAAAGGCAATCGGCAACCACAACAATTACTGGGTCTGGGGACCTCGTCACTACACGGGGGAAGTCGTGATCATCATGGGCGGATCGTACGAGGATCACGTCGAGAGTTTTGAAACCGTAGAACTTGCCGCGGTGTCCGGCTGCGATTATTGCATGCCCTATGAAGATGATATGAAAATATTTCTATGCCGCGGGCTTAAAGCGCGTTTAAGCGATGTCTGGAGTACCGAAAAACATTACGACTAGCAGTAAAAAAATGACGCAAGGCCTGAGACCTTGCGTCATACATCACGACTTTGATGCCTTCAGTATCAGAGTTCTTCAATTTCCCGGCGGATCTCGTCTTTTGTTTTTCCCAAACGCTGCTGCAGACGACCATAAAGTTCGTCTTCCTTACCCTCCGCAAACATCAGATCGTCGTCGGTTAATTGTCCATACTTCTGTTTTAATTTACCCTTCACTTCGTTCCAGGTACCTTTCACTGTCAGCTTTTCCATAAGTCATACATTTAGTTGAACCGCAATGCGCGGCTTGCTGCAGATATTGCTTAAAATTCCATGCCATTGCAGTTTGAAGGGTTACACTGACATCATTTTCTGGACAATCGTGCGGGTATCGCTGGTGAGTGAATAAATGATCGACAAAGGATTGAGGGTTTGGGCAACTTGAGGATGAACCTTCTGTTGGACGGCACCCACGCTACCGGCCGGCGGCTTGCGCATAATCTCCTCTGCCCGCGAAAGTTCATCTGTAATAGCCTGTACCAGATTTTCGTCAGCCGAGATACCTGCGGGGGCCAGGGGTGCCAGGGAGGTAAATAATGCTGAAATATGTCCCGTGAGCATGTGACTGGCGATTACCATCTGATGAAGATGTGTTACCTGCCTGCCACCCTGCGGCTCCGTCAGTATTTTTTGAAACCGGTCAGAAAGATTTGCGAGGGTGACAATGGCCTTCTTCCGCGCAGCAACAAGTTCAGGACCTGTATTTCCACCCTCCCGAAGCGCCTGCCATGTTGCTGAAAAATACGCGCGGTTTGCGATCAGCATTTCAACCACCGACTTCTCCATCTGATGATGTTCCCACACGGGAAAGATAAAACGCGCCGCAACCGCTGCGATGGCTGATCCAATGGCAGTATCGAAAAGTCTTTCAATGATCAGTTGCTCAATCTCGACAGGGTCCAGGAAGTGAAAAGTGATGATAATAAAAAGCGTCAGGAAGAGGACAAAGCTGAAGTAATTCACCCGCAGGAAACTATACGCCAGCAGCATGCACAGCGTCATCGCGATGACCAGGGTGATCGTATTCGTAACGAATGACAGCATGACGATGCCCAGGAAAGCACCGACAAACGTTCCGCTCAACCGCTGTATGTTCCTTTTTTTTGTGACCGTGTATACGGGCCTCAGAATGGTGAGGATGGTGAGCAGCACCCAATAGGTGTGTGACAGTGAGAAAAACACTGAAACCGAAAATCCCACCACCATCGACAATGTCAGGCGAATCGCATATCGAAAGGTATCCGATTGAAAAGTCAGGTTCTCTGCGAAGGTTGCCCATTCCAGCGGCTGCCGCAGGGCCATCTTGCTGGCTTCAATGACGCGCGACCGCGTCAGACCGGTATCAATTTCCAGCCGCGAAAACAATACGATCCGCTGCAGCCGGTTTGCCAGCGTTCTGATATCGCTTAACGTACCTTGCAGCGCATGGAGGCTTTTTTTTATATCGCCCGCATTCCTGGCAATCTCACGTTCGAGCGATATTTCAAGATCTGCCAGCGACGATGTCATATCGATGTCGCGGCGTACGGCCAATCCCGACTGGATTTTAAGTCCGATGTATTCCGTCTCCGCTGCCAGTTGAAGGATGACGCTGTAAAACCCGGCCAGCAATCCGGTGGACTTCAGGTTGTCATGCAATGCCTGGTAATTCTGGTAGGAAGATACCGTATGTTCAAAGAGGTCGACCGCGTCGAGGAAGATCATCATCATGCTACGGCTTTTCGGGCTTGCATCCACGACGAACTGGCGTGTCTTGAAAAGCAGTTCGCGCGTTTGTGTTTCGCTCTGCTGCACGGCAACCTGGGCTTGCATGACACGGTGGAAGGCGTCGTGAAGGTCGCCGCCGGGCTTGTACAACGATGCCCGTGCTCTCACATATGCCGCAATGTCTATCAGACATTCGCCGATGGCCTGCGCTGCCAGCCGGTAGGGACGCAGCCTGTATAACAACAGGCTGAAGCATGTATACCACAACCCACCGCCGGCAAGAATTGCGGCGTCGAGCAGCACATTCTGGTGTTCCACGCGTGGCACAATATTGAGCAGCATGATCACCAGGGCGAGTGTTCCCACGGCACCCGCACGGCTGCCATATACGCCGAAAAGTGAAAAAGAAAATGTGAAAATGATAATTTCTGCCAGTAACAATAGCTGATAATCGCGGCACACACCGGTCAGCAGGACGCTGAAAGTATTCAGTGCAATGGCCGCAAGCATGCCGTTCCGCCGGTGTTGAATCGGACCCGGCGTGTCGGTCATGCTTACAAAAAGAGACCCCCACAAAAACGGCATTCCGTTGATCAGCCATCCCTGCTGCGCCATGACGAGCGTAGGCACCATCACGCCGGCCGTGATACGAACGCCCGTGCTCCAGTACTGACTGGTCGTAAATTTCTGAACCCCTCTCAGATAATCGAGACTACTTGCCATAAACGCTGCGTGCCTTATCGAAAGGACAGCCTAAATGAACAGATAAAAAAAGATTCCGTCCATAATTCTACCAGGTTTTTTAAATTTATAACGCAGCAGCATATGAACACACCACAGTCAGACCCTATACCCGGAATGGGTATTCCAACCGCGTTTATGTCAACAGACACCGGAAAGCCGATTGACCATTGCCTGGTTTGTGAAACGTATTTACTGGACGGTGACACGATGTACATGATTGAAAAGGCAGTCCGGAATTATCCTGCAATGGAAACAACGGAAGTTATTATTGAATATGCCATTTGCATGGATTGTGCATTCAGGATGAATGAATCCCTGAGCCAGGAGTCGCGGGACCGCATAGCGGCCTATTTCGAAAACCATACCGATCTCATGGCGCGGCGCAACGCGCTGCTGAATGAAAAAAGTGACATCCGGTCATGGATCGATCACTGCGTGATCAAACATACCCCTATCGCAGCCAGCGCGGAATATCAACTGGTGGGCCAGTTTCAGGGCACGCGCATGTTGCTTACCACCATGCCGTTTGCACTCTCGTTCGAGGCTATTGACGAAATCAACGCGTTGATGTCAGAAAAGAGTCTGGGTGAGATCGATGACTTCATTGGAAAATATTTTTCCGGCCCGCCCGAAGTAGCCGCGCTGTTGAAAAGGAAATTCATTCTGCTTTAGAAAGCTATCTACAGAACAGTTCCCGTTTCCCGCATTTGGATCAGATCAGTTGATCCGGTATTTTTGATTGATATAAACAGCTGTTTATGGAAGAAATTGCGATCAAGCCTGATCATAAATATGTTGAAGTAGCCGAAAGGATTGAGCGCCTGATCGAGCAAAAAATTTTAAAAGTAGGCGACCGCCTTCTGTCCGTGCGCGCACTTAGCAAAGAGCAGGGAATCAGTCTCAGCACCGCCTTCCAGGCCTACTACTGCCTCGAAAGTAAAGGTCTGATCGAAGCAAGGCCACAATCGGGATATTACGTCAAATATTCGCCGGAGCATTCCCTGGCGATGCCCAAGGTTTGTGAGCCACTGGATGATGCCTTGCCCGTCAGCGTCGATGACATGATCAACAGCGTATATCTCGATCTTCGTTCGGAAAAATTACTGAACTTTTCCATGGCCGCCCCATCCATTCAATTGTTGCCCATCGCGAAGTTGAACAAGGCGGTGATGCATACCTTGCGTGAGAGTCCGACGAGCTGTTCACACTATGAGCATGTCCAGGGCAACGTGGAATTGCGCCGGCAGATTGTAAGACAGGCATTCAACTGGGGTGGAAGGCTAAGCGAAGAGGATGTTATTGTCACCGCCGGATGTGTGGAAGCACTTTCGCTTTGCGTAAAGGCGATCACCAAACCGGGTGACGCTGTGGCTATTGAAAGTCCTACCTACTTTGCCATTTTCCAGGTCATGGAAAGCCATGGCCTCAAAGTGGTGGAGATCCCCACCGATCCATCGAAGGGTGTGGATCTGAATTATCTGGAGCAGGCAATTCGGCGCTTTGATATCAAGGCTTGTCTTTTCGTGAACAACTTCAACAATCCGTTGGGTAGCTGCATGTCCGACGAAAATAAAAAAAGACTCGTCGATATGCTGGCGAAAAGAGAGATACCGCTGGTGGAAGACGATATTTATGGCGAGCTGTATTTCGGAAAGACGCGTCCAAAAACCTGCAAGACGTTCGATAAAAAAGGACTTGTACTGCACTGCGGATCTTTTTCGAAGTCGCTTGCACCGGGTTATCGTATCGGTTGGGCTATACCCGGCCGGTTCAGGGAGAGGGTTATCCGGCTGAAGCGCATGCATACGGTGTCGACGAATACGCTGACGCAGGCTGCGATCGCCAATTTTCTCAGCAACGGCAGGTATGAGTTACACCTGCGTCACCTGCGCAAGGCGCTGCATACCCAGTCACTCCGTTATGTCCAGGCCATTTGCGCGTATTTTCCGGAAGACACGCGCATCACGCGGCCGGGCGGGGGATTCACCCTCTGGATCGAGATGAACGAAAAGATCGACGCCTATAAATTATACAAGCGTGCCTTGAAAAATAACATCGGGATTGCGCCAGGACAGATCTTTTCATCCCAGGGAAGATTTGAAAACTGCTTCCGCCTCAGTTACGGCGAACCGTGGACAGAACAGATCGAAGAAGGTATCAGGGCGCTGGGAAAATTAATAAAAGATTACCGTTGAGCCAGCACGGCGCAGC
>DASPJC010000382.1:0-12821 GCA_035628815.1 Ohtaekwangia sp.
GTATTGTCCTGATCGCCGCATTCAACCGCCTTAAAGCTGATGGACTGAACGATCCTGACGCCGTGGTACTGGAAGGGACCCGCATCAGATTGCGGCCCGTGCTGATGACGGCAGCAGTGGCCTCACTCGGTTTTTTACCCATGGCACTCGCTACAAGTGCCGGCGCTGAGGTTCAGAAGCCGCTGGCGACAGTCGTTATTGGCGGGCTGGTTACAGCCACGTTGCTGACGTTGTTTGTACTGCCCTGTCTCTACGTCTATTTTGAGCGTATTGGATCGAAACATTTAAATAAAACGCCCCAATGAAAACATGCATTATTTTCCTGCTGCTGCTTTTTCCGCTTACCGTTTTTTCACAGGAGGTTGTTCTGACCGTTGATCAGGCAATCGCTGAAGCGTTAAAGAACAACGAAAGTATAAAAGCGGCTATCGCTGAATCGGCTGCCCTGCATGCATTGAAAGGTGCATCGTTCGACCTGCCGAAGACCGAGGTCGCATTATTGTACGGTCAATACAACAGTGATGCAAAAAATGACAATAACATTACCGTTTCGCAATCCATACCATTCTCCGTCTTCGGTAGCCAGGCTTCGCTTGACAAGACACGCGCTAAAGCCGGGGAACTGAAAAAATCGGTGACAGCGCATGACATCGTATACCAGGTTAAGCAGACTTATCATCAGCTGAAATTCGCCAAAGCACGGCACCGGTTGTTACTTCAGCAGGATAGTATTTACGAGGGTTTTCTCAAATCAGCCGCACTGCGGTATGAAACCGGGGAGACAAACCTGCTGGAGAAGACAACGGCGCAAGTTCAGCGCGACGATGTGAAAAACCAGCTGCGGCAGATCGAAATGCAGATCGTGCTGTTGAAAACACAGATGAAGACATTATGCGGCTTGCAGGCAATGCCTGATGTTACAGGCGATGATCTGACAGCACTGCGGCCTGAAAATATCCCGGATACCGTCAACTTGAATCCGTCGCTACCGTACATGCGCCAGTTGGTCAACGTAGCGGAACGGGAACGGAAGGTACAGTCTTCCAGGCTTGCACCCGATCTGACAGTTGGTTTTTTTTCACAGACGCTCATTGGAACCGCGCAAAGTGAGTCGGGGGATGTGGCAACAAAGCGTGACCGGTTCACCGGGCTCCAGGTAGGTATCGCGTTGCCGCTCTGGTTTTTTTCACAGCGCAGCCGGGTAAGGGCGGCTGGATACAATCAGCAAGCCCAGCAAAGTAACCTGAATTACCATGCGTCTGTATTACAGGGAAACCTGGCTCAGGCGGTTCAGCAACTTCAGGCAAATCAGCGCAGCCTGGATTACTATACGCACTCGGCGTTGCCGAACGCGACCATGATACTCCGGCAATCTCAAGCGGCGTTTCGCGAAGGAGAGATTGGATACGCCGAGTATCTCATGTCGATCAGAAATTCTATTGGTATTCAGGAGGGGCATTTGAAAACACTGAATGATTACAATCAAAACGTCCTCTATTTATTATATCTGACAGGTAAGCAATAAACTTATGAAGCGCTATAAAATTACAAGCATACTGCCATTCCTATTGAGCACTATGATGATCACATCCTGTAACCGGCCTGATCACAACGCCGACGAGACGGAAGATGCCCATGAAGCGGAGCACCAGGACATCGTTATGTTATCCACGGAGCAGGCTGAGGTCGCGGGCATCACGTTAGGAAAACTGGAACGGAAGCAACTCAGCGGTACCATAAAGGTTAATGGTGTCCTCGATGTTCCGCCACAGCAGCTGATCAGTATTTCGACCCCTATGGGTGGATTTATCCGGAATACATCGCTTTTGCAAGGGTCGAAAGTTAAGAAGGGAGAAGTGATTGCGACAATTGAGAACCTTGAATTTATCCAGCTGCAACAGGATTATCTCGAAGCAAAAAGTCAGTTCGAACTGACGCAGGCTGACTATGAACGACAGTTGGCACTGGCAAAGGAAAATGTGAATTCTCAAAAAACGATTCAGCAGTCAAAGACGGCGTACATAACCTGGCAGGCACGGTATAAGGGTTTACGGGAAAAACTGAAGACCCTGAATTTTGATATGGCCGGTGTGGAGGCCGGTAATTTTACCAATGCGATCCGGCTTTATTCTCCGATCCACGGTTATGTCACGGAGGTGAATGTAAATATCGGGAAATTTGTAAGCCCGGCCGACGTCCTTTTTGAGATTGTCGATACGGAGCATCTTCACGCGGAGCTGATCATTTTTGAAAAAGATGTAGCCAAAGTCAAGATCGGCCAGAACGTCCGGTTTACGCTGGCCAACGAAAGTGAAGAGCGCGAGGCGACGGTATATCTGATCGGACGGGAGATCAGTCCGGACAGAACCATCCGGATTCATTGCCACATCAAAACCGAGGATACAGAAATGCTTCCGGGTATGTACCTGAGTGCACTGGTAGAGACCGGCGGCGCCCTGGTTCCCGCGCTCCCGAATGAGGCAATTATCGATTATCAGGGATCAAAGTTTATATTTGTTTCGGTCGCGGAACACACGGAAGAGGAGGCGCGACCGGGCGAAAATGAAACGACCGAGGATCCGCACCATGCTTTTCAGATGGTGGGAATTACACCGGGAATTTCCGAACTCGGGTACACTGAAGTATCCCTGCCGGATAGCCTGGTCGATGCTGACGTGGTTGTGAAAGGTGCGTACGCCCTTTTATCGTCCATGAGAAACACCGAAGAGGGTGGTCACCACCACCATTGAGCGGACCATGAAAAATACAACTGAAGTGAATAAAACATCACCGGCGGGCCACACGCGTCACTGGCCTATCAATAATGAGTGGCTGGTCGCTATTGCGAGTTTTATCCTGCTCGTTACGGGACTGATCCTGGACTACTGGATCCGGCCGTTATGGTTTGAGGGGATGTTGCGGATTGTTTGGTATGCTGTCGCGTATGTTCCGGTGGGCCTGCCTGTATTGGTCCGCGGGATCAGGCTGGCCGTACGCGGAGATGTTTTTACTGAATTTTTTTTGATGAGCATCGCGACGCTCGGTGCCTTTTATATCGGCGAGTACCCTGAAGGGGTGGCGGTCATGTTGTTCTATGCGATTGGAGAACTGTTCCAGGGCGCGGCGGTGAACCGGGCAAAGCGGAGCATTCAGGCGCTCCTGGATGTGCGTCCATCCCATGCGTTGGTTCTGCGAAACGGCCGATACCTTACCGTTGATCCGGCCTCCGTTGAAGTGAATGAAACCATTCAGGTGAAGGCTGGTGAACGGGTTCCGCTCGACGGCCGCATACTAAATGAGGGAAGTGCTTTCAATACCGCCGCACTCACGGGCGAAAGCAGACCGGTAGCCATCGAAAAAGGCGGGACTGTATTAGCCGGAATGATCAATGAAGCGGCCGTCGCGGAGCTTAAGGTGACAAAACCTTTTCATGAGAGCACCCTTGCCCGCATTCTTGCGCTCGTCCGGCATGCGACTGGCAGAAAGGCCAAAACCGAATTGTTTATCAGGAAATTTGCGCGGGTCTATACGCCGATTGTTGTCTTCCTTGCCATAGCCCTTACCTTTATCCCGTGTTTTTTTGTTGCGGATTACAGCTTCCATCAATGGCTGTATCGCGCCCTGATTTTCCTGGTAATATCGTGCCCCTGTGCGCTGGTAGTAGCCATACCGTTAGGGTACTTTGGCGGGATAGGCGCGGGGTCCCGGAATGGTATTTTGTTCAAGGGTTCCAGCTACCTCGATCGCATCACCCGGCTTGATACGGTTGTCATGGACAAGACCGGTACGTTGACGAAGGGAATCTTTACGGTCCGGAAAATCGTCGGTGTTGGAATGGATGAAAAGACATGGCTTCCGCTTGTCGCTGCACTCGAATCTCAATCCAATCATCCCATTGCCAGGGCGATCGTCGCGTACGCCGGTCTTGCTGACGGACTGCGCGTTGACAACGTTACCGAAGACAGGGGATATGGCATAAAAGGCAACGTGGCAGGCAGGACGGTACTCGCCGGAAGTGCCCGGATGTTCAGAAAAAACAACATTCCGCTGGAATTCGATCTGCCATCTGCAACGGAAGCCATACTGTTTGTAGCCGTCGACGGAAGGCCCGTAGGTTATATCGTGGTTGCGGATGCACTCAAGGACGATGCGAAGGAAACAGTTTCCGGTCTGCATGCGAATAACATCAGAACGGTAATGCTCAGCGGCGACAAGCAGGACATCGTAACGAAAGCAGCAATGGATCTTGGGATACAGGAGGCGTACGGCGAATTACTTCCGGAGGATAAGGTTGTAAAATTTGAGGCAATCAAGAAGGGGAAGCAAGGTGCTGTTGCGTTTGTCGGGGACGGTATCAACGATGCGCCGGTGCTGGCGATCAGCGATATCGGCATCGCGATGGGAGGGCTGGGAAGCGATGCTGCGATCGAAACTGCTGACGTTGTTATCCAGACTGACCATCCTGCAAAAATTCTTACGGCTATTAAAATTGGAAAAGCAACGAATAGTATTGTCTGGCAAAATATTGGGCTTGCGTTTGGCGTAAAAATAATCGTGCTTGCCGCGGGTGCATGGGGTTTTGCCTCCATGTGGGGGGCAGTGTTTGCCGACGTGGGCGTGGCATTATTGGCGATACTGAATGCCGTTCGGATCCAGCAAATGAAATTTTAAGGTCACTATATTCAGGCAATGGCCTCATCGTTCCCTTCGCGCTGTCCATACGGCGGCAGCGATCCCATAAATTTATAACCCACCTTACTGACCGCTGACTTTATCTTGTCGACGTCAACTGAAGAAGGATCATATTCGACCGTCACCGATGCGGATTTTAAATCAGCCCGGGATGTCTTCACGCCTGCGATGTTTTCGATGACGCGCTGAACGGTTCGCTCACAGGCGGAACATGTCATCCCTTCCACGAGGTATATTTCTTTTTTCAATGCATGTGCTGTCATGTTATTTTCGTGTTTGACGTTGTTAACAGTGATAATGCCAAAAGACAAAACGATGCGAAATTAAGAACAGCGCCGGCCGCATGAGCGTATTCCCATTGCCGCCTCAGGTCTTCCCAGTGGCTCGGGATGTGCGTCCAGTTGTCGGTCTGCTGGTTAGCCGGAAAAATGAATATCCAAAAGACTATCTGGGCCCCCGTAAGGCATAGCAATGCCGTAAAGGTTAGTGCAAATGTAGTTCCCTGGCCACGGACCAGGATCGTCAGTAATAGTGTGCTCAGCAAGGCGCCAATAACAACAATGCCCAGCAGCGACCACCCACGGTAAAGCTGCTGGGCAACGAAATAATCTTCGCGGTCGAGCCTGATCTTATTCGGCAGCGCCAGCAGATGGGCCATCGATGCGCTTAGTGCAAGTGCAACCAATACAATGCTGGTGAATCGGATCGCTTTTAACTGCCTGGTCATCTGTTCAATGCCTCCTGCCCGAACAACGTACTGCATACGGGTCATTTCCTTCGCGGCCTAAAGTTTGATGCCAGCCAAAGCAATGAAAGCCGTCACAGACCCCTTGCGGATCGGTGAATGCCGTATCACTGTAGTTTCTCCTCTACATTACCACAGGTAAGCATCTTATCTCCGAAGTAAGGATTGCGTATTTTCTCCTCGTCACTCAGCCAGTAACCGCCCTTGTTGTCAAATGCCATAGGACAAAATTCGTAATAGGCTTCCTTACCACCGAGGCCAAAGGCTTTGATGCTCTTGTAAAGGTTGTCTGATAACGTACTGAAAGATTTTCGCTGGGCTTCGATGTCTCCGCTGGCTTCAATGTCTCTTAAAGATGCCTGCATTGGCGCCAGGTACACCATCCAGTCATTGTGGGCAGCACCCGACAGCAGTTTCATATCTATTTTTTCAAGCGCCGCGCCTGATGCCTGGGCCTGCGTTTTTACCTTATCTGCATCCGATGCGACGAACGCATCCTTTAAAGCCACGTAAGCGGAGAAAAATTCACCCAGCTGCTGTTGGAATTCTGTATTCACCTGGAACTGCGGCTTACTGGCTTCCCTCACCGGTGTCTCGGCTGCAGTTGGGTCATCACCGTGATGATGCGCATCATGCGACTCTTGTTTGTTGCCGGAACATGCCGAGCATAGCCCGATTGCTATTACGGCGAGGGAGAATTGAATTGAAGTGGTTTTCATAAAATTTAATTTGAGTATTGAACTTTACTATCAGTTATTATTGCACGACATTTTCTTTGTGCCGATGTTGTGCCATAGGGTCAGTTCCTTTCTTCAGAACAGTTTCTGAATAGAGAAGGTAAGCGCCGGATACCGCTATGGTGTCCCCTGCATCCAGTCCTTCTGTGATTTCAACTTCCTTGAAATTTTCAACTCCCGTCCTGACGATTTTCGGGATAAACGTGTGATGGCCCCGTTGCACGTACACGTGCGTTCCATTTCCATCCCGGATTACCGCATCTGCGGGGATGGAGAGCGCTTCTTTGGATGAATGGATCAGATGAAGTTGCACAGGTTGACCGGATTTCAGGCGAAGATCGCTGTTTTCGACGGATGCCCGCATGATTGTAATGAGCGAATTTGCAGTGTACGCCGGGCTGAGAAATTCCACGCGCGCATTTTTCTGGTTATTGGAACCGTTGACGCTGATCAATATTTTATCGCCTGTTTTAACCAGGTGTCTTTCAGAAGGGTAAAGGTCCGCTTCGACCCATAACGTTTCGATGTTCTCGATGCGGTACAGTGCGGTGCCTTCCGCCACATATTGCCCTTCGCTGGCGTTGACCTGTGTTATGATACCCGCGGATGGTGAAAGGAAAGTAATTGCCGTCTTTGGGCGTTTGCTTTGGGCTACCTGATCGATCTGTTTTTTGGTAAGACCGTAAAGTATCAGTTTTCTTTCGGCAGCTTCCAGAAATGACCGGTATCTTTTTTCAGAAGTCCCGACGGTCTCGTACTGCTCTTTTGCGAGCAGGTATTCTCTTTGCAGCGTCAGCAACGTTTCACTGTAAAGTGTATAAAGCGGCTGGCCCTTTGTCACAGTCTGGCCCGATTCTTTAATAAATAGTTTATCGAGACGTCCTGGTCCACGGCTGCTGATAACCTCACTTTGCCTGGCGTCATGGGTAAGACGACCATTGATGGTTATCGCTTGCCCAACGCTTTTCCGGGTTACGGCCTGTGTAGTAATATTGGCAAGGCGCATCTGGTTATCGGTGAGCATGATTCCGCTGTTGAGCATACCCGATGCGTTGGTTGCCGTGTCAGCCCCGCGGTGGCCGTGCTGTTCCTGGCAGGATGCCAAGGCTGCGAGAAGCAGGGACACGGGAAAGGCCTGCTTGATGATTGATGTTATTTTCATGTTGTCTTCGACGTTGTGTATTGTGATGTATGGTTTAGTCAATGGTTTTTACAAAGCTTTCACTGTCCACCAGAAATTGCGCGTTGGCAGCGATCTCTTCGGAAGACGCCAGCCCGCCCGTAAGTTCAACCTCACCTTTGGAAGTTATGCCAGTGCTTACCTTTCGCGGTTTGAAAGCGTTCCTTTCCTTGACGAATACGATCTTCTCCAAACCAAGATCAATCACGGATTCACGCGGTACCCAAAGCGATTCATTTCCGCGTGAACTGATGGTGGCCGTTAATAACTCACCAACCTGCAGGCCTTCGGTTCGGTGCGTGTAGACGCGCAGTTTGACAAAGTTTTCATCCTCGTTGAAAAAGGGCTGCACCAGATCTACGACCGCCAGCGTCGGTCCTTTGCCGAGATCAAGTGTGATGGTATCACCCTGTGCGATCGTGCCGGAGTGGCTTGCAGGAACATCGAGGTCAATACGCAAAGCCTGATCATCCACGATGCGAAAAAGTGTTTGTCCTGCCGAAACATAGTCACCCGCTTTCAACAATGTGCTATTAAGTTGGTCGTTTGTTTTTTGTTGTTGTACAGCAGGCGTTGTCATGCTATTCATGCCGTTAGACCCACCGGCGGCGGAACCGCCCACCGCGTTCAAAATTCTTGTCTCGTCTGCAATGACGTATCCGGAGTAGGGACTATACACCGCGACGGTATTGTCAATTTTTTTCTCATTCATCATGCGACTGATCTGTGCGTCTGACAAGCCCAGCAGCCGAAGCTTAACAGATGCGGACGCGATCAGCGCTTCATTGTTTGAATCGTTCTCCAGGATAAACAGGAGTTCGCGCGCTGCGGTATTCATCTCAGGACTATAGATCTCCGCGACTTTTTCCCCCTTCACAACGCGTTGGTACGCATACTTCAAAAACAGACGCTCGATACGCCCGCCAGTTCTCGCCGGGATAGTGTACAAGTTGCGGCGATCATAAGTAACAATGCCCTGCGCACGAACAGATCCGGCCATTGATTTATAGTGAGGCCTGATCGCCCTGACAGAAGCAATGACGCTTTCGTTTGGTGAACCGAGAAGCCTGGCAACGTCTTCAGTAATGTCAACCTCTTCTCCGGGACGGGCTTTTCGAACCAGGTCCATCTGGCACACCGGGCATACCCCGGGGCGATCGGCGATTACGGTCGGGTGCATGGGGCAGGTATATGTATCATGCTGATGTGCGCTCTCATTCGGCGTACATGATACCAACAGCAGGAGTATGGCCAGGAAGAGCTGAACGCCGGATGAGGCCTTATTCCTCACCGCTCGCACCGGGTGACTGCCCGGTGATCTCCATTTGGTATTCATGGCTGAACGCTTATTTTTCAATTTCCTTTTCATACGCTACGATCATTTTATAGTACTCCTCCAGCTTGTCGAGGTAATCCATCTGTGACATATTCAATGCTTCCCAGGCGTCGATGACCATCGGCAATTGTTCGCGGTTCTCTTCGTAGGCCAGCAAAACTGTTTGATGATTTCGTCTTAACGCGGGAATGATCCTGGTTTCATAGTTCGTTAGCTGTTGTTTCATACTGGTCAGCTGCCTGGCCATTCCGGTGAGCATACCCTTTTTCTCCAGCAGGATTGCTTCGCGGCCTTTCTTCATCGCCTCAATGTTATAAGTCATGGCTTTTACTTCTGCGCGGTACATTTTGGATGACCATGGAGCAATGGGAATCGATATCATGGCCATGGCGGTGAACTGATTTGGCATGTCGCCGATCGATCGCATATGATCAAACCTGATCCTGAAGTCGGGCTTGGCCTGTTGTTTTTGAAACTGCTGGTTAAGTCGCATTATTTCAATGGAACGGTTGATCTGGCGGATATCACTACGTCGTGTGCCTAGCCCGGCCGTGTCTTCCAGCAAATCCGGGAGATGGAAATTTACCGTCGTGGTATCAACCATGATGGAATCGTTGGGGGATAGATTTGTCAACGACTGCAGCCGGTAACGGTTGTCCTGGATAACACTATGGGTCATCAGGATCATATTTTGAACTTCTGCCAGTCTGCCTTCCGCCTTGTAAATATTACCCACGCTTCCCTGGTTGTACGGGTGCCGGATGCGCGCGAGTTTTAACATGAGCCCGATGATCTCTTCCTGTTGGTGCAGGACGGACATTTTTTTCTCGGCGACGATCCATTGGTAATAGTATGTCCTGGCTTCAGCGCGCAGATTGTTGAAGGCGATCGCTCGTCCTTCTTTCTCGAGTCCGGACCGCGACCGGAGATAGTGCTTGTTGGCGGCCAGCTTCGCCGGATTTGGTATTTCCTGTTCCACAGAAAACATCCAGGCGCCTTTATCGGCTTCGTGCATTCCCTCTCTTCGTTTATAAGGCGTCATAAACGTTCCCGCGCCGATCATGGGCGCCATCCAGCGCGTGGCACCGTTGCTGTATTCGTCGAGCGCTTTTGCGTTGTAGTCGTATTCCTGGAGCATCGGGTTGTTGGTGTCGATCATCGCCAGGATACTATCCAGCGACAAGACCTGGGCATTCGAGAATGATGAAAAAAATAACCCGATGGCCAGGAGGCATCCGGAAATCTTACGATTATGTCTTTTAATGGCCAGCTTCATATACCTGTAGTTTTCCAAATTTTTTCAATTCGTATTCTTTCGTCATCAGAAAAATAAGTGGCGTTACGAGAAGGATGTGCGTCGAGGAAGTCAGGACGCCCCCAATCATCGGTAACACAATAGGCTGCATAACGTCACTTCCCACACCCGTCGACCAGAGTACGGGAATCAGGCCGAACAACGCCACGCATACCGTCATCAGCTTGGGGCGAAGACGTTTTGCCGCGCCGGCGATGACATATTCTCCCAGTTCTGCCTTTGAAATGGTTTCGCTGGAATTACCGCGAAGCTTGACAAGCTGATGCATCGCATCATTCAGGTAGATGATCATCACAACGCCGGTCTCAACAGCAATGCCGAACAGTGCGATAAATCCCACGGCTACAGCAATGGATAAGTTCACGCCGTAGAAATAGACCATGTAAGCCCCGCCGATAAGCGCAAAAGGAATTGTTACCAGGCTGAAGAAGGCCTCCCTTAGTGATTTGAACGCAAGGTAAAGGGAGATAAAGATGATCAGCAGGACCACCGGGATGATAATCATCAGCTGCCGTTGACCACGGATGAGGTTCTCGTATTGTCCGCTCCACTCCAGGTAATATCCGTTGGGAAGGTTGCCCAGTTCCTGGTTCAGTTTGTCAATGGCTTCGCCGACCGTGCTGCCCAGGTCGCGGCCGCGGACGTTGAACAACACCGCGCCCCGCAGCATCGCATTTTCCGAAGTGATCATCGGCGGCCCGTTTTCAAATTTAATGTCAGCGACTGACGACAGCGGCACCGTTCCAAGCGCCGGTGTTGTCATAGGAATGCGCTTCAGTTGTTCAACGCTGTTCCTGAAATCCTGGGCCAGCCGCACGCTGATGGTAAATCGTTGCCGACCTTCAATCGTCTGGCCGACCGCACTTCCGCCGATCGCTGATTCGATGACCATATTCACATCGTCGACCGTGAGACCGTAACGTCCCAGCGCGTCGCGTCTGATATCGACCGTGAGGTACTTGCCGCCCGTGATCGGTTCAACATACAGATCCGATACACCAGCCACATTGGCGAGCGCATTTTTTACTTTCCCGGACAACGCATAAATGGTATCGAGGCTTTGCCCAAAAACTTTTATACCCGCATCGGTACGGATACCGGTCGCGAGCATGTTGATCCGGTTAATGATGGGTTGCGTCCAGCCGTTGACGACACCCGGTATCTGAAGCTTTGCGTCGAGCTCATTGATGATATCATTTTTAGTCAGCCCTTCCCGCCATTCAGCTTTGGGTTTGAGCATGATGATTGTTTCAATCATACTGATCGGTGAATTGTCCGTTGCAGTACTGGCGCGCCCGGCTTTTCCCAGCACATGATGTACCTCAGGCACTGATTTGATGATCTTGTCCTGTAACTGCAGGATGCGCTTGATCTCTTCGTTGGACACATCCGGTAAAGTAACGGGCATGAAGAGGAT
This sequence comes from Ohtaekwangia sp., assembly GCA_035628815.1. GTDB lineage: Bacteria > Bacteroidota > Bacteroidia > Cytophagales > Cyclobacteriaceae > Ohtaekwangia. Next base: position 11,423 of record DASPJC010000382.1, read on the forward strand.
GGACTGTTCATCCAGGGGCGGCATGAATTCACGGCCCAGGCTGAACAGCAAAGGGATACTGACTAGCAATGCCAGAATGTTGATGCCGATTGTCGTTTTCCGCCATTTCATGCAGGTCCGGATCACCGGTTCGTAAACCCTTTCGAGAAACCGGTTCAGCGGGTTTTTCCTTTCATGGGTGAACCGCCCTTTCATAAAAAATGAAATGATAACCGGCGCAAGCGTCACCACGAGGATGGCATCCACCAGCAGAATGAACGTCTTCGTATAGGCCAGGGGATGGAAAAGCTTTCCTTCCTGCCCGGTCAGCAAAAAAACCGGAAGGAATGATGCGATGATGATCACGGTCGAGTAGAATACACCCCGTGAAACCTGGCGTGACGATCGTTCGATGATGCTGATGCGCTCAGCGTCGTCGATCTTGTTGTAGTTCCTTTGGAATAATTTTCTGACCATGCTATTTTTCAGTTGAAGGATTCAGTTCGTCAAAGCGGGTTGAGAGATTTTTATAGGAATTTTCGGCCATGATGATGCCGTTGTCTACAATCACACCGATGGCCAGCGCGATGCCGGTGAGCGACATGATATTGGATGTAATATCAAATGCGTTCAGCAGGATGAAGCTGGCAGCAATGGTAATCGGGATCTGTATGATGATGCTCACCGCGCTCCGCCAGTGAAAAAGGAAAATGAGTACGATGACCGACACGACAACCATTTCTTCGATGAGCGTCGTCTTGATAGAGGAGATTGATTCCCGGATCAGCTCGCTTCGGTCGTACACGATGTTGAACCGGACACCGTCGGGAAGTCCTTTGCCGACTTCTTCCATCTTTTCCTTCACCGCAGCAATGACCTCGTCTGCATTTTCGCCGTACCGCATCACGACGATCCCCCCGACCACTTCTCCTTCTCCGTCCTGGTCGAATATGCCAAGCCGCGTTTCACCGGTCATCTGGACCGAAGCCACATCACTGATCCTGACCGGTGTGGTATTTACGGTTTTTACAGGCAGGTTTTCGATTTCTTCAATGGATTTTAAATACCCTGTTGACTTGATGATGTAGCCGATTCCGCTCATTTCAATCTTGCGCCCACCCGCCTCGTTATTGTTCGCGCGCACCGATTGAATGACATCCTGCAGCGACACGCCATAATAGGTTAGCTTGTTGGGATTGATGGCGACTTCGTATTGCTTTTGAAATCCTCCAAACGAGGCAACTTCCGTAACGCCGGGCACGTTCTGCAAGCCGAATTTGACATACCAGTCCTGAAGCGCGCGTTGCTCACCCAGGTCCATGCCCGGTGCATCCAGGGTGTACCAGAGAACGTGCCCGACGCCTGTCCCGTCCGGCCCGAGGGTTGGAATGATACCTTCGGGTAACAGGCGGCTCGCGTA
>DASPJC010000383.1:0-2226 GCA_035628815.1 Ohtaekwangia sp.
ATATTGTATGCTGTATTGTCATAATACGACGTCGGGTAGAAGCGCTGCCAGTCTTCCTGCAGGCTGAAAAAGGTTAACAGGATCAGGACATAGGACAACCTTTCATATACCGGAAATCCTTTCTGACGGCCGATCCAGAACAGGAGAGCCGCTTCGCTGGCCCATATCAGTGTTACCCAGTGGCCCTCGAGTTGCACCGGGACCGCCAGGGTAAGGAACACCAGCACCATGCCCGCCACGAAATAGAAGGTGTCGCGTGTGGCATCCTGCTTTTTAAAAATGATATAGCACGCAATAAAGTGGAGCATGGCGTTGAAGAGGGTGAACAATCCGAGAAAAGTATCGCCGTATTCATGATCAGCAATGGCGGCATACCCGAAACCATAGTAGACAAATGAGTTTAAAAGCAGGATGACAAGATCCCATCGTTTTAAAGGCTCGCCCTGCAGCAACTTGTAGGAAAGAAAGGTGGTATAGAAGGTGATGAAGAATACTGTGGAGAATATCAGACTGATCCACAGGTGTTCATCCCCGTAAAACTGATCGAAGAACCATGCGGTAAAGATCAGCCACGTCAGACCGAATGCAGTGTAGTAGAGTTCTTTCCATGATTTCTTAAAGCTCAACACGAGGATACCCGCATTGATCATGCACATGTAGGTGAACAGGATGACAACCCTTCCCGAACCGTCGCTCAGGAGAAACGGAACAGCATACGCGCCCACGAGTCCGATAATGGCTACCGCTTTCAGGTTATATTGCAATGAAGCAAACACTGTGAAGGCCGTGAATACCACCATCAGTACGAACGCCGCCATTTGCGGTATCAGGTCGAACACGCCATAAGCGGCGTAGGTCATGAAGTACAATACCGCCATACCGCCACTCAGGAGGACGGCACTGAACGCCAGGAATTTTGGTTTCAGGCGGATGGCAATGACGATCAATACAGCACCGGCAAGGTATCCCAGTACAATGCGCGTGAGCGGGCTGATCATGTTGTGATCGATGGCATACTTCGCCCCAATGGCCAAACCAAGCACCAACACGGCGATCCCGATCTTGTTCAGCAGGTTTGTTCCAATGAATTCTTCGAGCGCGGATTTCTCTTTTGGCCGTGGGGGCGTTGGTCTCGAAACCGGTGGAGGATCAGCAATCGTTCTTGGCGGCGCCGGAATAATGACGGGATTTTCAACGGGCTTTGCCACCGGTGTAGTAATCCGTTCGGCGAACCTGGGCTCGGGGGTAGTGTCGGGTGCAGACAGCACTTTTATTTCTTCCCGCAGCGCCTTGATCTCAAGTGCAAATTTTTGGTGCTGCAGGGACAGGCGTTCCAGTTTCGCCGCGAGCTCCCGCAGTCGTTGTTCGTTCAAATCCATGGGGTCCAGGTTACAGGTTTCAGGTTACAAGTTACAAGTTTGTTCAATGTTATAGGTCTTCAACCTGTAACTTGTAACCTGTAACGTATAACGTCGAATTTATTTCTTCTCTACCGCGTGGCCGCCAAACTCGTTGCGAAGGGCAGCCACTATTTTTCCGGAGAAGGTGTCGTCTTCCAGGGAGCGGTAACGCATCAGCAACGACAAGGCTATCACCGGTGTTGCGATCTGTTTCTCGAGCGCTGTCTCCAGCGTCCATTTTCCTTCGCCGGAAGAATGCATGATGCCTTTGATCGCCGAGAGGTCAGGGTCTTTCCGGAGCGCGTTCTCTGTAAGTTCCATCAGCCAGCTTCTGACTACCGATCCGTGGTTCCACACGCCGGCTACCTTTTCAAGGTCGAGCTTGAATTCGCTTTTATGCATCACCTCAAAACCTTCGGCGATGGATTGCATCATCCCGTATTCGATACCATTGTGAACCATCTTCACAAAATGTCCCGAGCCGCTGGTTCCGCAGTATAAGTATCCGTTCTCTATCGAAATGTCCTTAAAGATTTTTTCGCAGTAGCTGAAGGCAAATTTATTCCCGCCGATCATCGCGCAAACCCCATGGCGTGCGCCATCGGTTCCGCCGCTGGTACCACAATCCAGATAATCGATCTGAAGCGCTTCCAATTCCGTGGCGCGACGACGCGAATCTTTGTAAAATGAGTTGCCGCCATCGATCACAATATCGCCTACCGATAAATGCGGTTTTAACGTTTCCAGGGTCTCATCCACGAGTGGTCCGGCGGGGATCATCAGCCAGATCACGCGCTTGCTCTCTACTTTCAGGGCAAGCTGCTCC
>DASPJC010000384.1:0-4221 GCA_035628815.1 Ohtaekwangia sp.
GGGCGTGGCCGACGTATCGATGATGGAAATGGTGACGGCTTATACAGCATTTGCGAATAAGGGTATGATTGTAAAACCGCACTACCTGAAAGCGATCGTTAGCGCCGATGGCAAAGTGCTGGAGAGTTTCGGTGCCGGCAAACCTGAGCAGGCCCTCACGCCCCAGACCGCACAGCTGATGCTCGAGATGCTCAAGGGTACGATCGACCATGGTACCGGCGCGCGTCTCCGGTCACAGTTTGGCATCACAACGCCGATCGCCGGCAAAACTGGTACGACCCAGGACAACGCCGATGGATGGTTTATGGCCGTTATGCCGGACCTCGTCATTGGCGCCTGGGTGGGTGCCGATGATCCGAGAATACATTTCCGTTCAACAGCGCTCGGACAGGGCGCCAGTACGGCTTTACCCATTGTTGGCGCATTTCTGCAACGCGCCGGGAAGGATACGGAAACCAGTACGTTCTTCCGGAAACAATTTCCACCGTTGCCAGGCGCTTTAAAAGAAAGACTGTCTTGTGATATGTACAAGTCGGACGAAACCTTCCTGGAAAGCATCTTCGGAAAGCGCGAAAAAGTAAACCGTCGCGCCTTTGGGGAAATCGATGAAACTGGTTCAGACGATGCGGAAGAAAAAACTGAAGCATCAGGGGGTGACAAACCACCTGCTGATAAAAAGAAGAAGAAGGGCCTGCTCAAAAGACTCTTCGGCCGCAACTAAAGCAGTCGGCTGACAGGCGTTTCAAACGGCATAAGAATTTACCCTGTAAAAGTAAAACGACTTATGAAAGTGATCAGTCTGATGCTAGTTTGCTGCTTTATGGCAGGTGCTTTAAACGCCCAGGAACGCAGGCGCGAAAATGTTAACGACAAAACCGTTACAAAACTTATCGCGAAGATTGCGGGACGCTGGGAGCTCAGCGGTTCAAAAGAGCAAGGTAAAGACAAGACAGCCCGCAAGGATACGATCGGCTGGCAATGGATGGAGTTCGACGTCGACGCTAAATACCGAACCGGTAGCAACGGCCAGACCGGCGCTACGCAGGCCATTGACTCAGGATCTTACCGGCTTAATGAAGCGCAGGGTATTCTGTACCTGCAAAGCTCCGGTGACCAGGCTGGTACCTCGAACCTTCCGACGGAGTGGGATCTTACCATCAAGGGCAACACCCTGACCTTATCTGGTCGCGGCGGTTCTCACGCCCAGCGATTCAAGTTCACCTATACAAAAACCAAGGAGGCATTGAGTACCAACCCATGATCAAATGCTGCATCGGCTCACTGACACAGTCGCTAGTGGACGAGATGTTTGAAAAAAAATGGTATGATTATGAAAAAAAAGAGTTTTATGCTGTCGCTGTTGATGATAGGGATCATATCAGCGATAAATGCGCAGGAAATAACAGTGAAGGGTGACCGCGAACTGGGAACGGATTTTGGACAGTTCAAGACGTTCTACTGGGCTTCCCAGGTTGATCAGGAACTTGATCCGGGAATGTATTTTTTGAACGACCTTGTTTTTAAATCTGATGTGCGCGCGGCGGTTCAGGCAGAGATGGAAGGACTTGGCTACCGGTTGGAACCTGCGTCTCCGGATCTTATCGTGAATTTCAGGGCATTCGACGAGGAAGTGAGGATTAAAAGTTATGCTGATTATGGCGACGGTTACTGGGGCGCCTCGGAAATGAGAGATGTGTCGGATACCACATCTTACGTGGTTGAGCCCGGTACGCTACTGATCAGTCTTGTTGATCGTAAAAAAGGTTCGCTGGTGTGGCAAGGCTTTGCCTCAGGCCTTATTGATAACAACACCTTTATAAAGGATGAGGGGAAGATTCGCGAAGCTGTCAACCTGATCTTCGACGAATACGGAATGCGCGCCACCGACTACGACCGGACTTCCAACCGGTGATCTACCACTTGCAACAATGAAGGGCATACTTCAACGGTATGCCCTTTTTTTATCTTCCATCAACCTTAAATCTTGAACCTTAACCTTAAACCTCGAACTTAAACCTTGAACCTTAAACCTTGAACCTTAAACCCTGAACCAGTTTAAGATTCCCAGTTGGTGAGCAACGGACCTTCCTTTCCGTAAACAGGGTCCGCCTTGGGAAGCTGAAGTGCCCGGATATTCTCAAAGGCATGCGCCCGCTCATGATCGTGACCATAGTTCAGATCGTATTCCTGTCCTTTTGGATAGGCACCCACGCAAAGAAAATCGTCATAAAGATCGATCGCCTTATGGGCAACGCCCGCGGGAATGATCACAACGTCACCTCTTTCGAGAAGCTGCACTACGCCGGCGGGTCCGCCGAATTGAACACGGGCGCTCCCCCTGAAAACACCCAGTACTTCATGCGCGGTGCTGTGATAATGATGAAAATCGTAGATCGAATCCTGCCAGGTATTGTTCCACGAATTGCTCTCAAAAATTTCTTCAATAGTTTGCCCGGAAGCGCGTTCCGGCAGATGAAGTACTTTTTCGTACAATAAAAGCGGAAGCAATGCATTATTAGGAAACTGGCCGTCATCCTGAAGAAGGTGACGCACAATATTAATGTTCTGAATCGGTTGAACGAGCATGTGACTTTCTAAGGTGGTCATAAGGACTGGGTTTTGTGGAAATTAACACCCTAAAAACTTATGCCGCCGATGAAGCGGTGCCGGTTTACGGCGCGCAGTGCTGTTTTGGTGCGGCCCGCATAACCTTCGCGTGACGTCCTGTTGCCGACGCGACCTGGCCCGGTTTTGTTGAATCCATTAACCGGCGGGTACACCTGAAAATTCGATGACACCTGTCATAATCGTCTTGCAATGGAAGATCGTACAAAAAGTATCTGGACGCTCGGGCATTCAACCCGTTCAATCGAGGGTTTCCTGCTGATCCTTAAAGATTTCCATATTGAAGTGCTTGCGGATGTACGCACCCTGCCGGGGTCGAGACGCTATCCGCATTTTAACCAGGAGGCGCTGACAGAAACGTTATCGGCGGAAGGGATCCGGTATCTTCATTTTCCGGAGTTGGGCGGCCGCCGGAAGCCCAGTCCGGATTCTGTCAACACGGCGTGGCGTCACCCTTCATTTAAAGGCTATGCAGATTACATGCAAACGCGGGAATTCGCAGGCGGTATTGAAAGGCTGACAGGAATAGCAACGCTGTACCGCACCGCTTATATGTGTTCTGAGGCGGTGTGGTGGAAATGTCATCGCGGACTCATTTCTGATTACTTAAAAGTGCGCGGCTGGTCTGTCATACACATCCTTGAGGTTGCAAAAGGGGAGGAACATCCTTACACTTCTCCAGCCCGGGTTGTGCAGGGGGAATTGTTTTACGATTGAGTACTCCATCGATCGTTGGCGTTTTGAACTCTTCCTGCTGTTTCATACTTTAGTAATACTTAAAAACGTCAGTATGGCCCTGAGAAGAATGGTTCGGACGCTGGCAATTCTGCTCGTGCTCACAGCCAACGTGAGTTGCGACCAGCTGTCCAAGCGCTATGTGCGAAATCAGGTCGGTACCGGTGAAACAATTTCATTCCTCGACAATCATTTTATCGTTACCCGTGTTGAAAATACAGGCGCTTTCTTAAGCCTGGGAAATTCCCTGCCGCGGATGTGGAAGACCATCCTGCTTTCGATTATCCCACTTTCTATTTTGATTGCTGCCGGCCTCGCCGTCTTTCGTTACCACCACATCGATAAAAGAACCATTACCGGGATATGTTTTGTGCTCGGTGGTGGTATCGGTAATATCTTTGATCGGATCCTGTATGGCTCCGTTACCGACTTCCTGTACCTTGATCTCATATTGTTCAGGACTGGTGTTTTTAATATGGCGGATGTTTCCATCATGACAGGATTGTTCATCATCATCGCCGCAACTTACTGCAGGCCTGCGCCGCGACTCACCGGAAAGCAACAGCCCAAACATTGAAATACTTCCCTATCAAGGCTTCAATAATCAACTCAACGATCCATGTATCACCTTGAAAAAATAAGCTCGAAGGAAGCTTACGACCTTATCCGGCACGCCATTTTTGAGGCGGAAAAATTAAACAAGCACATCGCTATCGCTGTGTGTGGTCCGGAAGGTGAATTGATTTCCTTTTTACGGATGGATGGCGCCAGTCCTGCAGCCGCCATTATTGCCCAGAACAAAGCGTATACGGCGGCACGGGACCGAAAATCAACCCGTGAAATGGGTGAGTTCATGAACAG
>DASPJC010000385.1:0-13277 GCA_035628815.1 Ohtaekwangia sp.
GCAGTATCGCTTACCTGATACTCTCTGCAGATCTCAGAGATAGTAATCAGATTCCGCTCAAGTTCACTCACTTTCTTACGTTTAAAATCCTCACTGAAAAAACGGTTAATCCGTTCCTTAAACGTCAGTTTCTCGTAGTCCTTTAAATTAGCCATAGTTTTACGTTTTTTGGGTTTACTAACTCAAAAAAACGGTCAACTTATTTCAGGCAAGGACAGTTTGTAGTGTGGGGTATGGTAGAGGTTAAACGGTACCAGCCAACCGCCAACCTTATGCGCACACGCTGTAACCCTTAACCTGTAACCTGCAACTTGTAACCTGTAACTTGTAACCTGTACCCTGTAACGTTGAATTCCAAGAGCGTTTAGTAACTTTAGCAGCCAGACATCTTTTATGAACAAAATTCTGCGCGGCACCATCGTTACGTTGGTAGTCGCGGTATGTATTGCCCTTTCGTACATGCTGATCACTTTTCCGCCGGTGATGGCCGGGATGGCTGCGAAGACCATGTGCTCCTGCGTGTTCGTGAGCGGCAGAACGCCGCAAAGCGTAAAAGACAAGGAGCTGCAGGTATTTCCGGGTCTGGCGTCACTCGATATCGAGATCCTGCCGGACTCATCCGTAACCACCTCCCTCCTGTGGCATACCAGCAAAGCCATCTTTCGCAAAGGACTGGGTTGCACCCTTCTGGCCGAACGTTCAGAAGCAGCAGTACGTAATCAACGCATAAACCTACCGTTGCCGCCGGTCCCTAATCTCACAGCAAGGTGGCCTTCCGGGAATGTCGTGACGACAGTGCATCCGCCGGGTGTCGACGTTCAACGGGTGGAAAAAGCGGTCGCGTCCGCATTCCAGGAAATCGATCCGGACAATCCGGTGTTTACGCATGCCGTCGTCGTTGTGTACGACGGAAACATTATTGCAGAACGCTATGCGGCAGGTTTCGACAGCAATTCACGCCTGATGGGCTGGTCCATGACCAAAAGCATCAGCAACGCGCTGATCGGCATCCTGGTGAAGGAAAAAAAGCTGGGCGTTGAAGATCCTGCGCCAGTAGGGGAATGGCGCAATGATGTGCGAAAGGATATTACCATCAACCACCTGTTACAAGCCAGCAGCGGGTTGTCGTGGTCGGAATCGTATTTTATTCCGACGTCGGATTTTCACGAAATGTTCATCCACAGCGACGACAAGGCGGCCTTTGCCGCGAGCCGCACCCTCGAACACCCACCCGGGACCTTTTTTGAATACTCCAGCGGCACCACCAACCTGCTGTCACGCATCATCCGGCAAACGACAGGCGATTCGGTGTACTATAAGTTTCCCTACGAAAAGCTTTTTTACAAGCTGGGCATGCATACGGCTGTCCTTGAAACCGATGCTTCCGGCACGTTCGTGCTGTCGTCATATTGTTTTGCCTCCGCACGCGACTGGGCACGATTCGGAATGCTCTATCTGAATGATGGTCTATGGAACGGTGAGCGGATCCTCCCTGAGGGCTGGGTTCAATATTCTACTACGCCGGCCCCCGCTGCTACACATGGTCAATACGGCGCCCAGATCTGGCTGAACCGCGGTAGTCCCGGCGACTCCCTTGCAACGGAATTTCCCGGCCTTCCCAACGAAACAATCCTTTTCGAGGGTTTTGAGCGAAATTTTGTGGCAATCATTCCTTCCAAAAAGCTGGTGGTTGTGAGGCTCGGCGTGACGCACAACAATAACTTAAGCATGGCCAACTTGGTCAATGAAATAATCCAGTCGTTGCCTAAATAACCGCTGGCTTCAGGCTCCAATGACGAATCACACACTCTTCCTCGCCCCTTCAACCTGTAATTAGAAGCTGGACGTCCCGCCGCTTTTTGATTATCCTAACTTGTGGCAGCAAACCACCCAGTTTACCCATACTCTGATACAAAAGTGTATCCATATTATCATAACTTTGTATCAAAAATCTGATAAAAATACCCTAACTTTGTGACATGTTCTTACGGGATATCCACCAAATACTCGAAAACTGGCGAAATCAGCCCGCCCGCAAACCTTTGGTAATACGCGGGGCGCGGCAGGTGGGTAAAACAACCGTTATTAATCAGTTTGCGGGGGCCTTTAACCAGTATGTATATCTGAATCTGGAATTGCCCGAGGACCGACAACCGTTTGAGGTGTTCACGAATACCGAAACATTGCTGCGGACGCTATTTTTTCTTAAGAATAAAAACCTGGCGCAGAAGGAACGCACGCTGTTATTTATTGACGAGATCCAGGCGGCACCGGAAGCGCTGAATCTTCTCCGGTATATCCATGAGGATGAACCGGCTCTTGCTGTTGTGGCCGCGGGCTCCATGCTTGAAACGTTATTTGACAAAAATATCAGCTTCCCGGTTGGGCGGGTGGAGTATAAGGTACTACGCCCCGTTTCATTCCCGGAGTTCTTGTCGGCGATCAATGAAACAGCCGCACGGGATCAGTTGGAGCAAATCCCGGTAGCGCCATTTGCGCACCAGAAATTGCTTGCGTTGTTCCACACCTACGCGTTGACCGGTGGAATGCCCGAAGCCGTTCAACATTATAGTGAACACCGTGACCTGGTGGCACTCGCGCCCATATTCGATTCGTTGCTGACATCCTACATGGACGATGCCGAAAAATATGCACGGAATGCATCGCAGATGCACCTGATCAGGCACGCCATCCGTGCATCCTTTGCCCAGGCGGCAAAACGGATCAAGTTCCAGGGGTTTGGAAATTCGAATTACGGGTCGCGGGAAATGGGCGAAGCCTTGCGCGCGCTGCAAAAAGCACTGCTGGTACAACTGGTCTATCCGGAAACCGGCTATACCTTGCCCTTGCTGCCCGATCACAGAAAATCGCCACGGATACACGTACTGGATACCGGATTGATGAATTATTTTGCCGGCATTCAGCGGGAGATTGTCAGCACGGATGATCTGAGCAACGTGTACCAGGGAAGCATGGTCGAACATCTTGTGGGACAGGAACTCCTCGCTTTCCGGCATGACTCATTGAGTGCCCTGCATTTTTGGGTGCGCGAAAAGAAAACCTCTGTTGCTGAAGTCGATTATTTATTCCCTTTCGAGGGCAGGTTAATTCCGATTGAAGTTAAATCCGGAAGCGAGGGCAGACTCCGCTCGTTGCATTTGTTCATGGATGCCGCGCCGCATACGACGGCCGTTCGTTTTTATGGCGGGGAGGTCTCGCGCACAACTCCAACAACGCTGGAGGGGAAACAATATTCGTTGCTCAGCCTGCCATATTACGCTGCATCGCAACTTGAAAAGTATCTGTCCTGGATGCAGCAACCCGGTTGAATCAGTCAACATCATACACAATGCCGCAACATTCGCGGATGGCATCAAGGGTTTCCATCAGGTTCAAGGTATGGGCATGGGTCAATACCGGACTTTCAATCAATCCTTTCTTCAGGCATTCGTTCACGTGACGCGCTTCAAACTGGTAACCATTCCCGGTTTCGCGATATACCTCCAGCGGTTGCGGCGTGCCTTTTCCCAGTACCAGGTCGACCGTGGAGAGCGCATTGTGAAAGCGGTTGCGCAGGTGGATCCTTCCTTTTGTTCCGGCAATGACGGCATCGACCGGCGTTTCGGCTGCAAAAGTAGATGACAGGGAAGCGATGGCGCCATTTTCAAACGTGAGTGACATAACACACTGCTCATCCACGCCGGTAGGATAGGGTGTCATTCTCGCACTGATGTCGACCGGTTTTCCCAGCAGTGACTGCGCCAGGAAGACGGGATAGATACCGATGTCGAGCAACGATCCGCCACCCAATGCCGGATCGTATAAACGCTGCGCGGGCGGGTCTTCCGGCCTGAAACCAAAGTCGGCCTGTATCCACCGGATCTCACCGATTTCCCCTGACAAGATGATCTCGAGGATCAGTTTGTACTGCGGGAGAAATTTTGTCCAGAAGGCTTCCATCAGAAAAACCTTTTCCCGGCGCGCGGCATCGGTCATTTCGCGGGCCTGTCGCAGGTTCAGGGCGAATGCTTTTTCGCACAGCACGGCTTTTTTGTGTTCAAGGCATAACAATGTATGTTCATGATGAAAGCCGTGCGGCGTAGCAATGTAGATCACATCCACATCGGAAGCGGCCAGTGATTCGTAGGTCGTGAAGATGGTTGGGATGGAAAAGCGTTTTGCAAATGCCGAGGCCCTCACTTCATCGCGGGAAGCAATCGCGACAAGGTCTGCATCCTCCACCAGCCGCAGATCGTCGGCGAACTTGTTTGCAATTTTGCCCGCACCCAAAATGCCCCATCGTATTTTTTCTGCCATGCTGTGATCCGTTGTAATTTAGCGACCGCGGAAAATTAGCACATTTCAAAGTCATGGCGAAAGACGATACCCATTTCCACTTCAAACGATTCTCGATCCGCCACGATCGCGCGACGATGAAAGTCGGAACGGACAGTGTGTTGCTGGGTACCTGGACGGATGTCGGCCGGGCCCGCAGTATCCTGGACATCGGCACCGGCTCGGGTATTATCGCACTCATGCTCGCTCAGCGAACTTCACCGGAAACAAGCATCCATGGCGTCGAAATCGATGTGGAGAATGTCGAACAGGCACGGGAGAATGTGCGTCTTTCGCCATGGCCTGAAAAAGTCAAATTGTTCCACACGGCCATTCAGGATTTCAAGGCGCCAAACCGGTACGACCTGATTGTCTCCAATCCTCCTTATTTTAAGAACAGCCTGCAGCCACCGGATGAAAGACGAAGGCAGGCGCGTCACACCACCCAGCTTGCCCATGAGGAATTGTTGCAATGTGTTGCAAAGCTCTTGGATGAACGTGGTGAATTCAGCGTCGTGTTGCCCCATCAATCTGAACAGGCGTTCATCAGCCTCGCCTCCAATCAACATTTATATTGTACCCGTCAATGGAGTTTCCGGACGCGGTCGACAAAAAAGGTCGAACGATGGCTCCTGACGTTCACCCGCAGGCAGGAAACGCCGGAACAGGGCCAAATCCTGTTGTATGCCGAGGGAAACACGTGGTCGGAAGGATACAGGTCGCTCACCCGCGATTTTTATACTATACTGTAGTGTTGTTTAAACAAGTACCTTAATTATCCGGTACTCCCTAAAATTAAATCACTGACAATCAGTATTTTGTAAAAAATTATTTATTTGTTTAAACAACTACTTTGCTCAACCCGTATATTGTGATAATAAAATGACAGCAATTCAAATGAAAAAACTAAACACACTCATGTTGCTGCTGGCGGTTGCCGGCAGTGCTTTTGCACAAACAACCTGGACAATCGATCAGTCGCACTCTAAGATCGGATTCAATGTAACCCACATGGTTGTCGCGGAAGTCGAAGGCGACTTCAATGATTTTGATGGAAAGGTTCTCACCAAGTCGCCGGATTTCAATGGTGCCGATGTTGAATTCTCTGCTAAAACAGCATCCATCGATACAGACAACGAAAAACGCGACGGCCATTTGAAGTCAGACGACTTCTTCAACGCCGAGAAATACCCCGACCTGAAATTCAAGGGCAAGCTTGTGAAAGAAGGCGCGAAATACTTCCTGAAAGGAGATCTCACCATTCGCGATGTTACCAAGCCCGTGACACTGGATGTAACGCATGGCGGTACCGTTAAAGTGGGCAATGGCGAGAAGGCAGGATTTAAAGTTACCGGCAAGATCAACCGCCAGGATTACAACCTGAAGTGGAGCAAGACCACCGAGGCCGGCGGGTTAGTGGTCTCCGACGAAGTCGAGGTGATCGGCAAGATCGAATTGAACAAACAAGTATAAGTTTAGCAGTCCCCGGCTCACGGTTCGCGTACTGACGGATCGTGAGCCCGGAACGACTGATCCGTTGTTGCCAGCGTTGAAATTCTATTAGGCCAGGTCAGGATGACAAACCGCTTTTCCGCCGATTATGAAAATAGAAGAAGAGATCAAACAACCCAAATTCCGCGACGCCTATCACAAGGCCGTGGTGAACCTGATCTTCACCTCGAACTGGCTGCAAAGTAAAAACCAGGATTTCTTTAAGTCATACGGCATCACCGCCCACCAGTTCAATCTCCTTCGGATCTTAAAAGGTCAGCACCCCAACAGCATCTCGGCAACAGAGATTAAAAGCCGTTTGCTCGATAAAAACTCAGACGTGTCGCGTATGCTCGATCGTCTCATCTCGAAGAACCTTATCCTCAAGCGGGCCTGTCCGAAAGACAAACGCGCCTTTGATGTGCTCATCACCGACGAAGGTCTTGAGGTATTGAAGTCCATGGAAAAATTTCTCCCCCAGCGCGATCGCATCCTTGAACTTTCCGAAGAAGAAGCGATGCAACTCAGTGACCTGCTCGACAAGTGTCGCGGCGTCTGACCGTATCATCGCCATATTTGCGCTTCAATTATGTGCGTTCGTCAGATTATAGGGTCGTGCCCGGTACTCTTTGACGATGCATCAGATCGTGTCCAGTTCTTCCCTGACAAATTTCATGAGCTCGCGGATATAATCGCGGCTGAAATCGAATTTGATATCGGCTGCGGCGTAGATCTCCGGGATTGTTCTGAGATAGCCGAGCTTCAATGCATTCTGGTAACCTTGTAATCCTTTGCGCGGATCCTTTCTGAAATTTCGCCACACCGCCAGCGCGCCCAGCTGCGCCATGCCATACTCGATGTAGTAGAACGGGACTTCATACAGGTGCAGTTGTTTCTGCCAGAGATAGTCTTTTGCATTTTGCAGGCCGCTCCAGTCGGTGATGGTATCGGAAAAGGTATCGAAGATCCTGTTCCACGCTTCTTTGCGCTCCGGGAGGGTGTGCGACGGGTTCTCGTAGACCCAGTGTTGAAATTTATCAATCACAGCAACCCACGGAAGCGTTTCAATAATATCCTCGAGGTGCTCCCGCTTCGCACGCTTCAGTTCGGCTTCATCCGTAAAGAACACATCCCAGTGATCCATCGATATCAGTTCCATGGACATCGACGCCAGTTCGGCAACTTCCGACGGTGTGGATTTAAAATCGTTCAGCTCCAGGTCGCGCGTCAAAAAATTGTGGATGGCATGCCCGCCTTCGTGCATGATCGTCACCATGTCGCGCAACGTCGATGTAGCATTCATAAAAATGAAAGGAACTCCGATCTCGGCCAGCGGGTAATTATAACCGCCCGGCGCTTTGCCCTTACGCGATTCGAGATCGAGATGACCCATTTCCTTCATGATGGACAGGCACTGTCCCAGGAAAGGGTCGAGCCTTTTGAATACTTCGATGGTCTTCTCGGTCAGCTCTTTCCCGTTTGAAAATGGTTTCAGCGCTTCCCGGCCTTCAGGGTCTACCGCTTTATCCCAGGGACGGAGTTCTGTTACTTTCAATGAAGATTTTCGCGCTACTGAAAAACCGTTCAGTAAAGGCACGACCTCCTGTGCAATCGCATCGTGAAAATCGAAGCAGTCCTTCGGTGTGTAGTCAAACCGGCCCAGTGACCGGAACATGTAGTCGCGGAAATTTTTAAAGTCAGCGTTTTGCGCAACTTCATTCCGCAGTCTTACCAGTGTGGAGAACAGGTCGTCAAGCGTATCTTTGTCTTTAAGCCTTCTCTCGGTGATCTTGTGGTAGATCGCTTCTCTTTTTGCGCGATCGGTCGACATTAATACAACGGAAGCCTGCTGGAGCGTGATCTCCTTTCCCTCCCACTCAATTGTCATTGCGCCGGATACCTGCGCATACTTTTGCGTTTCCGTGTTGATCTCGGTGTACAGCGGGACGTTTTTTTCCCGGAATATCTCAATCTCTTTGTTCAGGTTCCGGATCAGAATATCAAAACCTTCCTCGTGCGCCAGCGCAGCCAGGTAAGGCGATGCGGAAACTTTTTTATTCAGCTGATCTGAAAGCGGCGCGATCTCCGGCTGGATATGCTGTATGAAATCCTGGTATGCTTTCCGGTATTCCTCGTTCTCCGTGTAACACGTCATGCGAATATAACGCCACGCGAGATCCTCACCCACGACGGACTCCAGTTCACTCCGGTCGTGAAACCATTTCTTCAGGCCCGCTTCCGACCCGAGGTCGCGGCTCAGAAGGTCATCAAAATACGGTCTGAGGTTTTCCCAGGTAGTAACTTCAAACTTTTCAGGGAGAAATTTTCTTTCCGGGCGGCGGGGGACATCTGCTACTTCCATACAATAATGTTTTACACTTACCCGCCAAAATAACATCAATTAACGGGTGATTAAAAACAATCCTTGTTTGATTTTGACCCCTGTGAAGTCCAGGCAGCCCGCCGGGACTTTTTTAGTAGGAGAACCTGATCTCTTGAAACACTCTTTCGAGTTCGGCTGACTGGGATTCCACGGGTTCGGGGAATTGCAGCATCCCGCTGATGAACGTTGCGGTCTCCCGGGGCAACCTGATACCGGGCGACATAATATTTTCGACCCAGTGATCACGGTCGCAGGTATTCCGGCCGTGGTAAACGTAAATGTAGAGCATAGGATTATTGAGTGTGTCTAGCCATCCCTTTTCCTGCAGCGCGCATACGAGAACAGAATCCTCGCCCCGGTCCATATCGCCAAAACGGACATGTTCGCTGATCGCGCTTCGTTCGCAGAGCAGGCTTCCCTCCCAGGGCCGGCTAAACGTCTGGTATGCCGCGCCTTCCTGGCTGTCATACACGAGGATTTTCGACAGCGCGCAACTTCGCTGTTGCTTTTGCAGGACAAAATCAACCTGGGCCGCTATACGCCGGGGATGAAACCAGTCGTCATCGTCCCAGGTACAAAAGTAGGTTCCACTGCTCTGTTCGATGCCCATGTTCCTTTTCTGACCGAGCGTTATGTTAACAGCATTTTCAATTGGAAACGGTTTGATCATCGGGGAGGAAAAATGCTTCAAAAGATCCGCGGTAGCAGGATCGTCCGCGGGAAAAGCGACGATCAGTTCTTTGTGAGCATACGTCTGGGCCAAGAAACAGGTTATCGACCTTTTCAAAAGGTCTGTTCGGTCGTTTGTGATGCAGATCGCTGAGACCAACGGTATGTTTTCCATGTTGTATGATCCGCCGGAATAGCGGCGATGCCACAAGACTATCAGTTTTTTTCTTCAGCAACCAGACCCATGCACAGCATTTCTGAAAAGTCACGCCATTCCTCAGGCGACGGCACCCCGTTTTTGAAAAGGCCGAGCAACTCCTCAACCGTTTCTTCGCGTAGTTCAAAAGCTGCTACAATACTTCGGATAAAATCCCGCTCCTGTGCACTAACCGTACGGTCAGCATAAATAATCTGCATCAGATCATAGAGCATAGCCATACGGTTGCTGTTGGATTCGGGCAAAAATGCCTGCGACAATATCTCCTCCGACAACAGCTCGGTCATCTGCCATGATTTCAAGCCACGTTTCTGACCGATCGCCATGATCAGTGTTTTTTCGGTTTCGTCGAGATGGCCGTCGGAAGCCGCCAGGGAGATAAGGTTGCGGAGATAATTTCTTTTAAAGCTGGTGCGCTGATGTTCAAAAAATGTTGTCATGTAATCAAGGTTCTTTAGGAGTATTACAAATCAAATTCCAGGTCAAATCTTAGATCATCATCTGACCGCCAAATCCGAAAAGCCAGTTTTTAACGAAATTAGTGAGGTTTATAGCTATAGACGGGCTCACCCTTACTTCTTGTTCAGGATTCCTAAGTTCATTTTGGGAATCAGTTCCAAAATTAGATAAACTTATAATGAATGTTCTTCGTAGAAGCATCCATGATCCTCACACGGTTTCCTGATCTGCAGTGGTTAAAACGCAAATCCGAAGCTGGGTTTAACGATCAAACAGGACCGGGTGGATTGAAACTTCCTCAACCCGGGTGGCCCACGGTAATTTTAAACGTCACGACGCAGCATACGTACAGGGACAACATCCGAGGCCCACTTTCCTTATTTACCAATATGAGGGGAGAAAGTTCTGTATCAGTCGATGGTCGCCGGGTGAAGGTTGGCGAAGGCCAGTTGTTCCTGTCCAATCATGGTCAACGGTACACGCTTGAGATTAACCAAAAAGTAGCCACTCAGACTTTCAATATACATTTCGGTGAATTTTTTACGGACCAGGTGTGGCAATCGTTAACGCAATCTCCGGACCGGCTACTGGAGACATGCTTCGAGCGCCCCGTTGAACGTCTTGCTTTTCACAACAGGCTGCAACACCGCAGTACAGCGATCAACAGCATCATCAATAACCTGAAGGGAACTGAGGCGTTATCCCCATTAGCGCTGGAAGAAAATCTTTACGCGCTTGTAACGGAATTATGCCGGGAGGAAACTGCGGTTACCAGAATACTGAAAGGTCTTCCGGTTATACGATCCTCCACGCGTACCGAACTGGTAAAACGTTTGATGTTTACCACGGATTATATTCACACGTTTTATCACGAGCGCCTTTCACTGGATGAACTTGCCGGTGTGGCTTGTTTGTCAAAATTTCATTTTCTGCGGCTATTCAAAATAGCTTTCCATAAAACACCACATCAGTTCATCACTGAAGTTCGGCTGCAGGAAGCGAGAAGCCTGTTGCGAAACTCCGCCCTTGATATTCGCGTCATCTCCAGGGCCACCGGATTTGAGAATGCGAGCTCATTCAGCCGGGCATTTTATCAATCCACAGGCGTTTATCCTTCTGCATACCGGTTACAGGTCCGCGGAATTTAATAAATAGCAATTTTTGTCATGACCCGCCCGCGCGGGGACCGTACTAAGGTGTAACTTCAATCAACCCATGAAAATTATGCACCTCCTTACGCAATCCGGCTTTGCCCTTCTTACCATTGTGTGTTTCAGCCTGCTGCTACTGCAATTGAAATCCGCGCTTCACGCCATACCATTTACCGACGATCGGAAACGACGGCTGTTCCGGGGCGCGGTAGCCGCAATCGTATTGTGGATGATATTTACAGGAGCATTGTCTGTTTCCGGCACATTACAAAACTTCAGCACGTTCCCTCCGCGGATATTCCTGGTTCTGATCATACCACTGGTCGCCATCATCTGGATATTGAGCGTCAAAGTCACAGGAACCATCCTGGACAACCTGTCCCCTGCCGCGCTCATAGGGCTACAGGTATTCCGTGTGTTTGTTGAGATACTCCTGTGGGCACTTTTCACAACGAACCTGCTACCCGTACAAATGACTTTTGAGGGGCGAAATTTTGATATTCTTGCGGGGCTCAGCGCGCCCCTGATCGCATGGCTTTATGCAGAACGTAGGATCTCAAGAACCGTCGTGATTGTTTGGAATTTTGCCGGTCTTGCATTGCTGATCAACATCGTGACGATTGCGATACTGTCGATGCCGACCCCGATCCGCTTATTTATGAATGAACCCGCCAATACAATTGTCACCCGGTTCCCTTTTGTCTGGCTACCGGCCTTGTTGGTACCCCTCGCCTATGGACTTCACCTTCTTTCGCTAAAGCAGCTGTTCAGGAGAAGAGATTGATTAAAGGAAGTCGGCCAGCAACCTGGTAATGGCGCGCCTCGAATAAGCCTGAACGCCGATATCAGGCGTACTGCTTACGCCGCCCTGCTTCCACCATTTGAATCTTTCCAGAAGAAAACTTTTTATGGCCTGCGTATTTGCGCCGTCGATCATTGCGCCGCTCCGGGTATCACGCAGCAATTTCGAGGCGTCACCATGCTCCGGCCCGACAGCCAGTACCGGTAGCCCTGTCGCCAGATACTCATACAATTTTCCCGGCATGTATCCTTCTGCATCCTTGTAACCGGTGAGTACCAGCAACAACAGCGCAGCTTCACCATATCGGGCAACCAGTTCTTTATGCGGAAGATGTGGTGTAAAGCGGGTCACACGGGTAAGCTCGGCATCTGCATCCACAAAGGCGCGGAACGAAGGATGAACGTCACCGACAAATTCCAATATGACGCTTTCACGAAATGATGGTTCCTCTTCTATCAGCGCGCGGATCGCTTTCATAAACGGCCGCGGATCACATCGTTCGTTCACAATACCGGCATGAAGGACGGTGAATTTGTCTGTACGGCGGATCACCAGGTTATCAAAATCATCTTCATCAAACCCGTTGTTCAGTAAGGTGACGCTACGACCGGAAAGTTGTTCAAACCGGCGTTTATAAAAAGGCGTGATCGTTATGATTTCATCGGCAGCGGACAATACCTTCGCCTCCATTTTCCGGTGAAGTTTTCGGGCCCTTGTTCCCGCCATGATGCTTTCCAGAAAACCCCATTCGCTCCAGGGGTCCCTGAAATCCGCCAGCCATCTGAGCGAGGGATTCCCTTGCTTCAGCTGGTAGCCGATGAGGTGCATGCTGTGCGGCGGACCGGTAGTGACGATCGTATGGATGGAATTTTCCGCGAGGTATTTTTTCAGAAATTTTACCGATGGTCTTACCCAAAAACGGCGCGGATCGGGGATAAACAAATTTCCGCGAATCCATGTCGTTATCTTTTGAAACGCCGACCGGTTCTTCCCCGGGACGAAGGGGCCTTGTGCAGTTTTCCGGGTACCAAATATCCCTGCAAGACGCTGGAACAGGTCGTAGGGTTCCCATATAGGATAGCGAATGACGGTGGCTTCCGGCGGGACGTTGGCCTGCAACGACCTGTCTTTTATCGCAAAGGACGGATTAGCAGGCGTAAAGATGTAGGGGTGAACACCTGCTTCCGGCAGGTATTTCACGAACTTGAGCCAGCGTTGTACACCGCTCCCGCCACTGGGCGGCCAGTAGTACGTAATGATAAGTACTTTTTTTTTCATTGATCCCTGCTGGCTTTGCCGGCGCTGGAGACTGCGCTGATTATTTCGTCAATATCAAAAGGATTCATCCAGATGATTTCGGGGTCGCGCCTGAACCATGTCAGCTGGCGCTTGGCATAGTGCCTGGAATTGCGCTTGAGCAGACGGATCATTTCCGCCTCATCATATTTTCCTTCCATCATATCGAATACTTCCTGGTAGCCGACCGTCTTCAACGCCTGGTGGTCCTTAAAGCGGTAAAGTGCCTGTGCTTCCTGGATCAGTCCGGCGGCGATCATCGCGTCCATGCGTGTGTCGATGCGGTGGTTTAATTCTTCCTTGGGCAGGTCGAGTCCGATTTTGACGATGCGGAAAGGATGCTGGTGCCTGACACGCTTGCGAAAACTGACGATCGACTTTCCCGTTTCCATGACCACTTCAAGCGCGCGGATCAGCCGGTGCGGATTCATGTTGTCGATGGACGAGTAATGCTTCGGATCAAGCACCCTCATT
>DASPJC010000386.1:0-10289 GCA_035628815.1 Ohtaekwangia sp.
GTCATCATGTTCAGCGTGAAGCCCAACGCGGGGAACGTGAGGAACGCGATAAAGCTGGAAATCGGAACGGATAACCCGACAAAGATCGCATTGGTCGCGCCCATGAAAAACATCAGGATGATTGTCACCAGCACGAAGCCGATGATGATGGTGTTGACCAGGTCATGCAACGTGACACGGGTAATGTCTGACTGGTCGGCCGTAATGGTTACTTTAAGACCGGGTGGCAAAACACGCGCCTGGAAATCTTTTACGATCTCGGTGATCTGGTCCGAAGCCAGGATAAGGTTTTCGCCGCTTCGCTTGACGACGTTCAGGGTCACAACGTTCTTTTCATCGAGACGTGCAAAGCTTTCCTGTTCCTTGTGCGTGTCAAGCACTTCAGCGACGTCTTTCAGGAAGATCTTTCCGCCTTTTACAGAGGCAATCACCGTATTTGCGATCTGATCGGCATTTTCAAATTCACCGTTGACACTGAGCGATCGCTTCATGCCATTCACGGCAAGCTGACCACCCGAGACGATGACGTTCTCATATTGAATACCGTTGACAATGTCGTTCAGGCTGACACCGGCCAGCGCGGCTTTATACAGGTCCACATTGATCTGTATCTCGCGATCCAGCGCACCGACGATATCGACGCGGCGTATTTCCTTAACCGCCTCGATGGCATCCTGCATCTGTTCGGCGTACTCCTTCAATGTTTGAAGATCGTAGTCGCCGGACAGGTTGATGTTCATGATGGGCATTTCCGAAATATCGATCTCCTGCACGACAGGTTCTTCATCGAGATCGGTGGGCAGGTTCGGCCGTGCGCGATCGACGGCATCTTTCACTTCCTGTTTCGCCTCATCCATCGGCACGTCGGGCGTGAACTCTATGATCACATTGGAGAAATCCTGAACGGAGTTACTGGTGATCTTCTTGACGCCCGAGATTGACTTCACTTCTTTTTCAATTTCCTTCGAGATCAGGTTTTCGATATCCTCCGGTGAGGCACCGGGATAGATCGTGGCGACATAAATCTGCGGGAAAACGACTTCCGGGAAATTTTCCTTCGGGCGCGTGTTGTAGGTGATCATACCCGCGATACAAATGATGATTGTCGCGACGTAGATACTGACCTTATTGTCGATCGCCCAACTGGTGGGCTTAAATTCTTTTTCGATGTCTTGCATAATTGTGTGAAGGGTTAGTATGATGGTTCGCGCGCAGCCCGGGTCGTGAAATCCTTAGCGATCCGCTGCGCATCCACGATCATATTTTTACAAAATCGCCATCGTTTAATCCCTGGTATCCCACGGTGATCACTTTGTCGCCGGCGGAAAGACCGGAAACCTGCGCCCTGCCGTCGAAGACACCCTCTACGTTAACCACTTTCTTGCGCGCTACGGTTTGCTTGCCTTTGGCTTCCGCGACATAAACGATCTTTTCGTTGTTCAGGTCCTGGAC
Source organism: Ohtaekwangia sp. (assembly GCA_035628815.1). Lineage (GTDB taxonomy): Bacteria > Bacteroidota > Bacteroidia > Cytophagales > Cyclobacteriaceae > Ohtaekwangia. Next base: position 1,453 of record DASPJC010000386.1, read on the forward strand.
GATATTGATTGGTACGGTGATCGCGGCAGGTTCGGTATGGTATACGACCCGGATGATACCCGTCATATTCGGGCGGAGCGACGGCTTGGGTGTCAGTTTAACTTCCACGTTGAATGTACGCGAAAGCGGGTCGATAGTCTTGCCTACAAAGGTGACCCGCGATTCGAACTCCTCCTTCAACTCGGGGATATTGACCAGCACCTTGTCACCTTTTTTAATATCGGTCACATAGGCTTCAGAAACACTGGCGGTCAGCTTAAGATCAGACACGTTGACCACGCGGAAGGCGGGCTGCCCCGGCGATACGGCTTCACCGATCTTCGCGATTACTTCGTCAACGGTTCCGCTGATGGGCGACTTGATGCGGGTTTGATCATTCTGTTCTTCCAGCGACGCCAGGGTCTTTTCAAGGCTCTCCTTGTTGGTCTTTGCCTGAAGGAACTGCACTTCCGTACCGATCTTCTGATCCCAGAGATTTTTCTGGCGGTTATAGACCGCGGTAGCCAGTTCCAGTTGCGTCCGCTGCGCTTCAATGCTGCGGACAAGGATTGAATTATCGGTTTGTGCTAAAACCTGTCCCTTTGAAACCTGTTGTCCTTCCTGCACAAATACCTGTGATACAACACCTGGTGCCTTGGCGGTAACCGCGATGTTATTCTCGGCTTCTACCCTCCCCTGCGTTTTCACAAAGTGATCGAATTTGACAGCCTTTACTTCCAGGACCGCCACATCCTTCATCCGCACCTTTACTTCGGCTGAGTCAGGATTGGTTTTCGCAATTTCTGCCTCAAGCTGTTCGATCTGTTTGGCAATATCGGCCTGCTGGCCTTTTAGCTTTTCAAGCTTTGCCTCTTTTTCGTCCGGGCTCGCTGCACTGCACGCCGCCAGCACAACCGCAATGGCGAAGACGGAAAGTTGATGGTATACGGTAGATTTCATGGGAACGTTGATTTGTATGTTGGGTGATTTTTTCATGGTTATTTATTCGTCGTGGTCGTTGTGTATTGCGCAGGGTCGATCTTGGCGAAGGCCTTGTCGAGGTCGACCTTGGCGATGATGGCATCGTAGAGTGCGTTGTAATAATTTACCTGGGCTTCGCGCAAACTGCTCTCAGCATCGATCACTTCGATGTTTGAACCGACGCCCTGTTCGTATTTGATCTTGGTGATCCGCGCTACTTTGTCGGCGAGCACCATATTTTCCTCCTGCGACCGCAGGCTTTCGATCGAGTTCTTAAACGTAGTGGTATTCTGCTGGATGCTCAGGTCGATGCTTTGCCTGAGGGAGTTAAAACTGTTTTCAGTCTTCAGCAGCGTAAGTTTGGCCTGCTGCACCTGATAGGTCCGCTGCAATCCGCTAAAGATCGGTATACTCAGAGTGATACCGAAACGTGAGTATGGATACCATTTATCAGGACCCACGACATCTGTTTCGGGAATGCCCGAATTGGTCTTGAAGAGTCCACCGATGTTCGGCGACTGTGTCGAGTAACCCAGACCGATGAAGCCGGCGAGACTCGGCATGCCCGCCGAATATTTGTTTTTGATATCCAGCTTCTGAAGATCACGCTGCGTTTCCAGCAACTTGTATTCGATCCTGTTCTTGTACTCCCATCCTTCCTGGTAGTCATCAAAAAGGTCTTCCTTAACCTCGATCGAAGAAATGTCGCCGGTCACCTGCAAGGCCTGTTCCATAGGATAATTCATCTGAAATTTCAGAAGGCCAAGGCTGAGACTCTGTAGGTTGAGAAATTTCAGTTTCTCGGATTTCAGGTTGTTCAACGTTACCTGAATGCGGTCGACGTCGATTTCTTCTGCAAACCCGTTTTCGTTCAGCGCCCGGGTGGTTTTCAGCAGGGAATCGACCCTCGCAATGTTATTATCAAAGAGGGTGACACGTTCATTGTTGATCAGCACCGCGTAATAAGCCTTCGTGACATTTTCCACCACGGTGATTTTTGTCTGTTCCGTGGTTTTGGTCGCAAGTGCTTTGTACGTGCTGGCTGCCTTAAGCCCTACCAGGTAAGTACTGCTGAACAATAACTGGTTTATGTTCAGACCGGCATCAGCGCTGCTTTTGAGCTGGAAAAAGTTCTGGAACGCCACCACGTCGCCGGGTTCGATGCCGGGGATCTGGCTCATGTCAAAGAACGCGGGCTGCGTCGGATCGTATGTCTGATAAAAACGGGCGAGCTTCTGGTTATGCGTGATTCCGACGGATGCATCGACCTGCGGCAGACCTATACCGACTGTTTCCTTCACCCTGGCCTGCGAGATCTGTTCATCCACGCGTGCGTTCTTGACCTCAACCGTATTTTCAAGGGCGTACTGGATACATTGTTCGAGGGTAAAGGTGGCGCCATCCGTCGCGGGAGGCGTCGACTGACCGTGTGTCCACAACGGTATCACTAGACTGAGCAAGAGGGTTTGATAGTAGCGTTTCATGGTTTATTAATCGGTTAGCGTGGTATGAGTTCTTTCGTGTTTTCCCTGTACTTGTGATAAAGCTTCTTTCCTTTTTCGGTCATGACACCATGCACGAAATGATCGAACATCTGTGCCTGCACCTCCGGCAGACTGTACTGATCGCGGGGAAATACCCCATGATCAAACGCCATCTGCACCTGTTCCAGCCGCATGGTGGCAATAATCTCGGTATCCAGTTCCGGGCGAAAGTATCCTTCCTTCATGCCCTGCTTCAGGCTCCGCATCACATTCTCCCGGATAAAGTTCCGCTTGAACGCCAGCCACTCGCTCCATGCCCGCTGATGGTACTTCTGCATGTCGAACAGCAACGACGGGTTGATGTTGCGCATATTCTCTTTCAGGCAGAACGAGATCCTCACCAACTCCTCCACCGCGTTCTTCGATTCTGCCGCGATCTTGTCAAACTGCTCCCGCTGCCGCTGCATGTGCGCTTTCGCAACCGAAGCCACCACATCGTCCTTGTCGGCAAAATGCTGGTAGATCGTCTTCTTGGACACCCCCAGATTCCGGGCAATGTCGTCCATCGACACACTCCTGACGCCGTAACGCATGAACAGGTCCTCTGCACCTTTCAGCAATTTTTCGCGGTTATCTGTTTCTTCCATAGGCCGGCAAAACTATGGAAACGTTTTGAACTTTTAAAGTTTCCAATGTTTCCTTTAACGCCTGCCCTTGCACCGGGTTTAGTTTTTTATGAAAAAAATCTAAAAAATTGCCAAACCGTCTGCACGGGGGGTTGAGTTATACCCGCTTCCTGAGTCGGAGCATCGAAAAAAATATTGTCGACGGTGAAAATAAATCCTGAAAAAATATAAATGTTGAAACGCTGAAATGACAGGACATGACCAGGCGGTCACTCAGGGCGAGATCATTGAAAGGATTGCCGATGAAGCATCCTAATGCCCGGCTTCTTTCTGCGCGTCCTTCACATCCTCAGGGGCGGAACGATGACACCATTTCGCTTTCATCTTGTTCTTGAAAGCTTCGCGCTGCTCCGGCGTCATGTCGGAAAATTTCTCATAGAGACCACGCTTCCACTGCATGTGCGCGCCGGGACCATGGCGTTTACCGCCCAGGCCCCAGAAAAGGATCTTCGTCAGCACCAGCAAGCCCAGCGCCTGCCAGTAGGTGATGGCCGGACCATTGAATATCTCCGGCACCAGCCAGTTCCACAGGGCCATGGTAACGAAGCCAAAGAAAGCAATGGCAATGACCCCTACCAGCACACACTTCAAAAAAAACGCTCCCTTGTTCATGGCCTTAAATGTCATTAAATATCGTTGTACAATCGTTGTAGTTTCTTACGAAGGGAGAGAATCGCATATCGCTTCCGCGATAACAAGGTATTGATGGAGATCCCCGTCTCCTCCGATATCTCCCGGAAACTCTTCTCCTCGATTTCATTCAGGATAAAGATGGTTCGCTGCTCCACCGGCAACTCATCCAGGGCATCCATGATGGCATCCCAGATGACCTCGCGTAAGTAAGAATCCTCCGGTGTATTGCCGAGGTCGGGCAATATCTCCTGTAGCGTGATCGGCGCGTCATCGTCCAGGCCAGTCTGCCCGCCAAAATCAGCGCGTTTTGGTCTTGTGGAATCACGGCGATACCGGTCGATGATCTTGTTGCGGGCCACTGAAAACATCCAGGAAGTCACCCGGTCGATCGAATCGATGGTCTCAAAACCGGCTACAAACTGGTAAAAGACGTCCTGGAGAATATCCTCAGCCTCCTCGAGGGTCGACACACGGTTGCGGATAAAGCTCAGCAGCCGGTCTTTTTCCCGAAGGAATGTTTCTTCTTTTATTTGCATGGCCAGGTCCATCGCCTTTTCTCTGATTCTTAGTACGGGAGACGGGCAGGGATGTTTATTATTTTAAATAATCCAAAAATAAATGCCGGCAACCAAAACAACCGCAGGTTCTTAATAATATTGCTCCAGGGCGTATCCATGGTCACTTCCTTCAACGGCTCCAGACTACACTATTTTAAGAAAGGCGACGGCCCCATACCAATCCTGCTGTTTCACGGCTTCGGCCAAACCCACCAGGTATATGCCGCGGTCGCGGAAGCTTTGTCCACCACCTGCACCTGCTACACCTTCGATCTGTACTTTCACGGCGAAAGCACGTGGGGCCACGGTGAGCAACCGCTTGAGAAAGCCGTGTGGAAGAAAGTAATGGAACAGTTTTTAGCAGAGAACAACATCGACCGGTTCGCGCTCCTCGGTTTCAGTCTCGGTGCCAAATTCGCACTGGCAACCCTGGAGTGTTTCCCCGATAAAGCAAGCAGCGTCTTTCTTGTGGCACCCGACGGGATCAAAACCAGTTTCTGGTATAGCCTCGCAACGTATCCACTCCTTTTAAGGAAGTACTTCAGAAGCATCGTCACACATCCAAAGCGTTTCTTTTTTCTGGCGCGCCTGTTTCGCGGCGCAGGCTTGATCAGCAAGGGATTGTATCGCTTTGCAACCCACCAGATGAGTACGGAAACGGAACGAAGAAGGGTGTACTATAGCTGGATCGTATTCCGCCATCTCGCCTTTGACCTTAAAGTACTGGGGGATCTTGTCAACCGGTTTCACATTCCCCTCGCCGTGTTTACTGGCCGATATGACAAAGTGATCCGAACCGAAAACATGAAAAGGCTGAAGCAATATGCGCAGCATACGGAACTTCACATCCTCTCCGGTGGTCACAATGGATTGTTGTCGGATGACGCATTGATACGCACCGTTCAGACCTGCCTGAACCGATTGGTTACCGACCCCCAAAATGATAACCGAGGCTGATAGCGACAGGGGAAACCGACCCGAAATGCACGCCGTTGGATTTGAGCCTGTCCATGTCGTCGTTGAATGAGGCTGGCCGTATCGGTATAAGCAGTCCCGCGTTGAAAAAATTCTTTTTACCGTGAAACTCCAGCGCGAAGCCGAATGACGGGCCATAATAGGTCTTGTTAAAAGTAGAGGAGCCTTCGACGATGATCACAGCGTTATACCCATACAGGCCGATCAGCGCAGGCTGTACTTTTGCATCCGGTGGTGCAAGGTGTATGGCAAATCCGCCATTCAGGCCAATGCCGTTGAGATTATATCCGCCACCGAACAGGAATGCCATCCGGGGTGTGAAGGGAACGTTCACTTTCAGTCCGATCCCGCCATAGTCCAGACCAAGCCCAATGCCTATACTCCCATTGGGAACCGCTTCCGGCATATCGTCTGCATCGACATCCTGTGCAAACGTTGGAATGCTCAGCAGAAACAATAATAGTGCGACCGTCGTCTTCATAGGTGATCAGGGTTTAGCAATCGTCTACTCACGATGCAGCCACCACTGACGCGCGTCATTGAAGGTATCGGAGTTCCCATGAAAGATACGTGAAATCGGCGGTCCTAAAGGTGATGTCACAGACAATTAACAATAAACTGCCGCGTGCTGAAACGGCGGCTTTAACGGCGGCGGAACGCGTAAAAAAAGATGGCGCCGGGACCTAATTTCCGCCCAACCTTGTTACTTTTGCGCATCCTTTAACAGCGCTGGTTTCCATGATTTTATTCTTCCGCTCACAAGCCGACATATTCTACGCTGTTGGCACGGTACAGCCTTTGCAAAATTCTGATATCGAGAAACTTACCTGGTTGTTTGGCGGGGCCGAACCGCTGTCGCAAACGGCCCTCGAAGGTTCGTTTATCGGTCCCCGGAAAGAAATGATCACGCCCTGGAGTACGAACGCCGTGGAGATCACGCAAACCATGGGTATTCATGGCATCGCGCGCATCGAGGAGTTCTGGCCGGAGCAAAAGGTAACGGGACGGGTTGACCGCATGCTGCAGTTCGTTTACAACGGACTGGACCAGGATCTGTTCACCATCCACCATACACCCGACCCTATACGCGAAGTTGATCATATTGCCGCGTACAGCAAGAATGAAGGACTTGCCCTGAGCGCCGAAGAGATCGATTACCTTGAACAAGTCAGCCGCGATCTCGGCAGAAAACTGACGGATAGTGAAGTGTTCGGATTTTCACAGGTAAACTCGGAGCATTGCCGTCACAAGATCTTCAACGGCACATTCGTCATCGATGGCGTTGAGAAAACTTCCTCCCTGTTCCAGCTGATCAAGAAGACGTCAAAGGAAAATCCTAATTTTCTCGTATCCGCATACAAGGACAACGTCGCATTCATAAAAGGTCCGCGCATTGAACAGTTCGCGCCGGCGCGCCAGGATGTACCGGATTATTTTACCATCGAGGATTTCGATTCCGTCATTTCGATAAAAGCAGAGACGCATAATTTTCCTACTACAGTCGAACCGTTCAACGGCGCGGCTACAGGATCCGGCGGCGAGATCCGCGACCGGCTCGCGGGCGGAAAAGGATCCTTGCCCCTTGCCGGCACAGCGGTTTATATCACCTCCTACCCACGGCTGCAGGGCGGAAGACCCTGGGAACAGAAGTTTCCCGCTCGCAAATGGTTGTATCAGACACCGGAAGAAATTTTGATCAAGGCTTCCGATGGCGCGTCTGACTTTGGAAACAAATTCGGCCAGCCACTCATCGGCGGCAGCGTTTTAACTTTTGAACACTTTGAAAAAGGAAGCCGGTTCGGGTTCGACAAAGTGATCATGCTGGCTGGCGGGATCGGATACGGTAAAGAAAAAGACAGCAAAAAGGATCAGCCTGAAACCGGCGACAAGATCGTGCTGCTGGGCGGTGACAACTATCGCATCGGCATGGGCGGTGGAGCTGTGTCGTCCGTTGCTACTGGTGAATATGGTAATACCATTGAGCTAAACGCCATCCAGCGCTCCAATCCGGAGATGCAGAAACGCGTGATGAACGCGATCCGCGCCATGGTGGAAGCCGGAAACAACCCGATCGTGTCGATCCACGATCACGGCGCCGGCGGACATTTGAACTGTCTGTCCGAATTGCTGGAAGCTACCGGTGGTACCATTCACGTCGACAAGCTTCCCGTGGGCGATCCTACATTATCCGACAAAGAAATCATCAGCAACGAGTCGCAGGAACGCATGGGCCTGGCGATCAAGGCAAAAGATCTCGATACGCTGAAAAAAGTTTCCGAGCGCGAACGTGCGCCCTTCTATATTGTAGGAGAAGCAACCGCTGATCACCGCCTGGTGTTTGAAAAAGCCGGGCACGAAAAGAAACCCGTGGATCTTAAGATGGACCACCTTTTCGGTTCTTCGCCCAAAACGATCCTTACAGACCAGCATATTCAACCGGATTTTTCACCTGTTGCATACGATCCTGGAAAGATTGAACAATACCTCGAACGCGTTCTCCAACTCGAGGCGGTGGCTTGCAAAGACTGGCTTACCAATAAAGTAGACCGTTCTGTTACCGGCAAAGTTGCCACGCAGCAGACGTGCGGTCCTATACAACTGCCGTTGAACAACGTCGCGGTCATGGCACTTGATTACCGGAGCAACAAGGGCATCGCTACAGCGATCGGCCATGCACCCGGTGCGGCGCTGGTTGATCCCGCTGCGGGAAGCAAACTGGCTATCGCCGAAGCACTCACCAACCTCGTATGGGCACCGTTGACCCACGGCCTGAAAGGTGTTTCGCTCAGCGCGAACTGGATGTGGCCATCAAAAAACAAAGGCGAGGACGCGCGGCTGTACGATGCCGTCCAGGCAGTCAGTGATTTCGCGATTCAACTCGGCATCAACATTCCCACGGGCAAGGATTCACTGTCGATGACCCAGAAGTATCCCGGAGAGGAAGCCGTCATTGCACCGGGAACGGTGATTATTTCCGCTGCCGGAGAAGTATCGGATCTTACCCGTACAATATCACCCGTACTGGAACCGGTAGCAGGGTCAAAAATATTCTATATCAACCTGTCGCGCGATGAATATAAGCTGGGCGGCAGTTGCCTGGCGCAAACGTTGAACCTGCTGGGCGATGAAGTACCCACCATTGCAGACGACGTGTACTTTGCGCGGTGCTTTGAAACCATTCAGCAGGCTGTCAAATCGGATCTTTTGTGCGCAGGTCATGATATTTCCGAAGGCGGGCTCATCACCGCGTTACTTGAAATGTGTTTTGCCCAACCCGGCGTTGGTCTGACGCTCAACCTGTCGGGCCTGCACAATGACCTGGTAAAGATCCTGTTCGCTGAAAATCCCGGCCTCGTCCTCCAAGTGGCAGATGACCCAACGCTGACCCGGTTGTTAGATGACAATGGCATTCAGTATCGTATCCTGGGGCACGTTTCTGGTGAACGCGCGGTGCGACTTACGCACAACGGTACGGAGCTTGTACTCGATCCGGATCAGCTGCGTGACACCTGGTACAAGACCTCTTTTTTGATGGACAGCCT
>DASPJC010000387.1:0-3060 GCA_035628815.1 Ohtaekwangia sp.
AATATCCTCTTTCGAAAAACGCTCAATAAGCTGACGCGTCTCATCGCTTAAACCAAATTCACCATCCGTAGCCAGGACGATTCGATTATTGCCGCCCCGGATGTAATTTCCATCGGCAACCTTATAGGCCAGTTTAAGCCCGGCGTTACCATCCGTTTTACCGGACGACTTAAGGTTTTCGATAGCGGTTCTGATCCGCTCTTCCTCCCGGAATGAAACGGATTCCAATACTGCCCTGGGTTTGCTGGAAAAGGCGATGATCGAAACCTTGTCTTCCGCGCGCATCATGGAAAGCATACTCAATACCGACTTCTTCAGGATCGGAAGTTTATCCGGCGCATTCATTGACCCTGACACGTCGAGCAAAAGCACCATGTTGTTCGTGGCATACCCCTCCATCGACCGGAGATCCTCGACCGCTTCTGAAATGTATACGGTATCCCGCTTTTCAATATAAACGGTGTCGCGTACCAAAGTCGTTTGACGTTGGGGAAGCTGCGACTGCATGGTCACCGGATCATTTTTTGTCTCCGAGGGCTTTTCTGCCGGTTTGGTCGCGGGTGTCTCCGCGATCAAAGGTTTGTCAGATGATGCCGCGGAAGCTGGCAAAGCCTGTTGTTGCGGTTTTAGGTCAGGATATTTTACCTGGAAGAATTCGGGTTGTTTGACCGTCTTGAGATGATGGACTGCCGTTGATAATTCACTGAACTTGTTATAGTCATCCACAATTTCATTGTAGAGATAGACAACCGAATGGTATGGATGTTCATACATACCAGCCGAACCCTTGGGCGGTTTCAGCTTTTTGAGCGCTTCACTTAAGGATTTCGACGTTTCGGGGAGATCTTCGTACGGCGTATAAGGACACAGCCCGTTATTGCGTCCGATCTTTTCAATCCCTTTCATGTTATCGTACTCTTTCGCAATCACGTCCCTCAACATCTGGTCGATGGCGGAAGTCTCAATACGGCCATCGCCCTTCCCTTTATAATATTCTTTTGCTTTGAACAGTGCCTCACGATCCAGGTCAGCAAGGTCACGGAGTGCTTTCCCCGACACGTACCACGAATTGGAAGGTGTCGCCGGCGGGCAGGCATCGAAGACCCTCCGGATGTCCTGGTAAAACAGTTCCTTCCGCTCGTCCCAGATGTCAAGCAACGCAGCCTGGCGTTCCAGGATCTCGTACACTTTCTTCAGGCGATCCTTTTCATAACGCCGTTCTTTCACTTCAACTTCCAGCACGGCAGCCTGATCATTCAACTCTTTCAGTATGTTCAGCAATACTTCGGCCTGATCGTTCAAAGGTTTTGAAATTGCCGGCGGAAGCGATTTGCTGGCGGCCACAGCTTTCTGATAATGCGACAAGGGCAATTGATAATCTTTGAAATCGAAATTCATTCCGCCTCGCTTCTCGAAGCTTTCGAGGGTCTTGTAGTAAGATGCACTGCCCGAAAAACTGTTTAACACCAACTGCATGTACCGGGTCTGGCGCCACGTCTCGTTGATGTAATCGACATAGGTCTCAAGCGCATCGTAAACTGGTTTTGCGATCGCAGCTTTCTGTGGTGTTACAGGTGGCGATACCCGTGGAATGTCGCGGAACGTCGCGGCGTTCACATGGATGGTTGCAGCGTCAGTCCTGACCTCGTACATCGGAAAATATTTGATGGCTTTCAGGCCGTGGTAACCATCGCGGTCAGCAAACTGGATAAAAGTATTATAATCCGCCACCAGCGTACCATTATAATAATTGATGAGCTCCAGGTAAACGCTGTTGCTATGCGCATCTGACTTCTTCGCTTCGAAATTGTATTCATCCAATCCACGCCGTTTCGTATCCAGGATGGAAGCCAGGGAGCTTTGAAAGGAAGGCCACATGCTCGACGCAGGATACTTCATGGCAGGCGTCATGCTTTTCAATGCGCTGACCCTGTCGCTCGTGGCCTGGATACTTTCTTCCAGTTTGTCGGCGGGCCACCCGGTATGCACCTGTTCATTGAGATTGAAGGTCCACAGGTCAATAAACTCGCGTTCGGCCATAATGCTCTGACGCATGGCGGCATCTGCTTTGCGATAAGCCTCAGTGCCTCCGCCATTACCCAGTTTTTTGTAGGCAATGGTCAGGGCTGCCTGAAAGGCGTCCTGTTTCTTTTTATACGCCGGTAGCAGCGCCCGTATTTCCTGGATCAACTGCCCGGCCCGCGCGAAATTATCCTGCTTGAAATCCTCAAGCTTGTGATAGGTGTCCAGGGCCTTGCATTTCACGTCGATACTTTCGGCGGCGCTTCGGAGTTCCTGGAGTGCCGTGGTCACGGCAGCCGATACCGACGATGGCAAAAGCTTTCCCTGTGTGAGCGCGGTGTTAAAATAATATTCGTCCGGTTGAACGGGGCACGTATACCGCGGCGGCCCCCACGAACTTTTGCGATGAATTGCCGGGTAGTATTCCTTCAGGCTGTGAACAACGGCGGCGACCTCATCGGCCGACTGGTTGGCGTAATCAACGTGGGCGTTGAGCGCTTTCTGCTGGGCCGCGCTTATGACCTGGGCGGTGAGGGAATGACCAATAAGGAGAAATATGAGGGTTAATCGCATATTCGAACTTAAGAAATTACGGGTACACTTGAAACGCGGCCGGATTGTGGTTTCGGGACGGCCAGTATTGGCCGGAAATTCGTTATCTTATTAACCGTTACAGCGGGATGGAAGAAGCAGAAAATAACATTATCGTTTTTCAGGAATTTGCTAACCCTATCGAAGCAAATATCATCAAATCAAAGCTCGATGCTTATGGAATCCCCTGTTTTCTGACGGAGGAGAACCTGGCCAACCTGTATGCCGGTTATCAGTTTGTTCCCTTCCGGGTGCGGCTCCACCTTTTTGAAAAAGATGCGGAGCGCGCCGGCCAGATTCTGCGGGAACAGAACCTGGTGGTCGACGACGAATCCGTTCCAAGGTGTCCCCGTTGCAGATCTGTCCGGATTGATCGTGTTTTTCCGAAGAAACTCAGTGAAAGTACCTGGGCGGGATTGGGCCTGCTTTTCTTTGGCGTGTTCTTTC
>DASPJC010000388.1:0-9815 GCA_035628815.1 Ohtaekwangia sp.
AGTTGTTGCATGTTCTCCACCCATGCTCATCAGCCGGGCAGAAGCAAAGCACGCCAGGGAACATTCCCGGTCAAGTTCTATGCAGCGGGTCAGGATCTGAAGATCGGGTTCGTTCAGGCACGCGGAAACACATTGTTCACATTCAAGCGCGCATGCGAGACAGGCGTCGATACAGGTTTGATGGCTGTTGTCAATCATAATGCTTGGGTTTAGAAACCCTCAAACTCAAATTTTGATGCCATGGGCGCAACCCGGTCGTGTCCGATGATATCCCCGAAGTTATACAGCACGAAACTTTCCATCGAACAGCACGTGGCACCGTGACGATGTATAAATTCTCATGTATAAAAAATTAAATCGTGATGTTGGAAAGCCGATGAAATGCTATTTTGCCGAAAATCCCGAACGTATAATTTACACCTGTATGTCAAAGACGGTTGTGCTGATCGACGACGACCCGGACGATCTGGACATGATGAAGGAGACGTTGGAAAAAGTCCAGCCCACCACGCACTGCATCAGTTTCCTTTACCCGGACGAAGCCATCCGGGTCATTACTGACGAACTTGTCGTATTACCCGATATCATTATTATCGATATGAATATGCCCCGGAAAACAGGCTATGAATGCCTGGTGGATCTGCGGCGCCATGAGGAATTCTCCGATATCCCGATCATTATTTATTCAACATCCATAAGTCCGGAATTGAGAAATACCCTGCTGAAAGCCGGGGCGACGCACGTTTTCCAAAAGCCGGTCAAATACGACGGCTGGATCCAGGTCGTGCAGAAGGTGATGAACCGGGACTGGAGTTTTTTCCTGCTCATCGGCCTGGGACGGTAGCCCCCTGGTCGTCGTCGCTCTTCCGCAGATCAATGCTGTGAAAGAAAAATAAACGGACGGCGTGCGTTGAAACGTAGTCGGTTCCGGTAGACTCCTGCTGAAAAATGTTCATATATCCCAGTTGAACACTTTTGTGGGCATCGAACTGGTACCCCATTCCTGCAAAAAAACGATTCTGGTCGAAAGTGTTGTAAACGATCCTTTTTCCGAAGTTGACAAAGAGCTCATCAATGACTGACAGGAAAGGTGTTCCGGCCTTTATTTCTTTCCCTTTTAAAGGAACCAGAAAAGTCAGGTTATAACGAAGACGATAATTGAAATGATGACCTGGCTGCAGCACATCGTTGGTGATTTTGCGGTTAAAGCGTTCCTCCAGCCGAATCCATTGCAACGTCGCCAAACCGGTATACCGTTGTTGCCACCACAGCTGTTGCCACGCCCGGTGCTCCGGCCGCGTCGTACTAAGTCCCCTCCCCGGAAAGTGTTCAACCAGCGCATAGCCCACGTTGACCCGAAAATTATCCTTGATGAAATATGTTATGGCCGGCCGGAACAGAAACTGAAATGGTCTGTCAGTAAAGTGATCTGTTTGCCGGTAGTGGATATCCATCCACAATCCCAATTTCGCGGAGAGCCGCGTCTGATTAAAATAAGCGAACCAAAGTTGCTCGCGTGAGTGAATGTGCTTGCTAACCGATTGCGACATTCCGGGAATCAGGATGCCCGTCAAGAACAGAACAGCAGCGAGGACAGTGCGCCTTTTAAATGTCATAGACCAATAATACTGCCGCCCCGGGAACAAGGATTGAATTTATTTTACTTTTTGTACAGGCATTGCTTTCATAAAAGAGACGCTGGTTGCAAACGTTTGAACGGACTTTTTTTACCGATGGCATTTTTGTTTAATAAATCCGGGGAGCAGCTCTGAAACTGATATCCTCAAAATTCACAAAACTGAAACTGTTTTATTGCCGTATAAATGACAAGTTTTGAACCATACCCGCTGACCCTTGAAAAAAAGTTTACTGATACCGTATCTCGCGCTGACGGCCATCTGCCTGATCTGGGGAACCACTTATCTTGCCCTGCGTATCGCTGTCATGCATTTCCCGCCTTTTCTCTTTGTAACCATCCGCCAGATCATTGCAGGCCTGTTACTGGCCGGGGGAATGCTGTGGCTCGGAAAAGTGAAACTTCCGTCGCTTGAGCATATCAGGCACCAGGCTATCGCAGGATTCTTCATGATATCCCTTGGCAATGGCCTGGTAGCGTGGGCAGAGTTGCACATCCCCAGCGGCATCGCAGCGATCATCTGCTCGCTCATGCCGGTCATGGTCATACTGATCAACCTTACGGTCAATAAAGACGAGAAGCCCACGGTCCCCATCATGCTGGGCGTAGCGATCGGGATGGCCGGCATTGTAATGATATTTGGAGAACATATCCGTGAGTTTTCAAACACGGCGTACTTACTGGCCATTGTCATGACGTTTGTGGGCGTGGTAAGTTGGGCCGGCGGCAGCATATGGATCAAAAAGCAATCTTCGGAAAGCAACCCTTTCCTGAACGCGGGTTTGCAGATGTTCTTCGGCGGCCTATGGCTGATACCTTTTTCACTGATCTTCGATGATCTCGGCCAGGTGAGCTGGTCGTCCGAGGCTGCCTACGCCATGGTTTATCTCATCTTGTTCGGTTCCGTCACGGCCTATGCATGCTACTCTTATGTGCTGCGAAAGCTGCCGATGACGATCGTATCACTCTATGCCTATGTGAACCCGCTGGTAGCGGTCCTGCTGGGATGGGCCGTGCTGGATGAAAAACTGAATGCCAATATCGGGATTGCCTTTCTTTTGACGGTTGCCGGCATCTACATCGTAAACCGCGGCTACCAGTTGCGCGATGCATGGCGCGCCCAGTTCTCGGACCGGTAAAAGTATGGCGATCACCGGACATATCGCTTCCAGCGGGATCATGATCCAGGAATACAGGCCGGAACACCAACCCTGGTTTGAAAAATTGAATCGTGCGTGGATCGAAAAATATTTCTGGATGGAGCCTATCGATTTTGAGGTACTCCAGCACCCTGGCGTGCACATCATCGGCCCGGGTGGTAAGATCCTCATGGCGCTTGTGAACCATGAGGTTGCAGGGACAGTAGCATTGAAGTATGCGTCTCCCGGTGTTTATGAATTTACCAAAATGGCCGTCGATGAAAAGTTCAGGGGGCAGAAGGTAGGATGGACGTTGGCCCTGGCAGCGATCGATGCGGCCAGGGCGTTGGGCGCGCATTCGATCATCCTGTATTCGAGCACAAAATTGGCGCCCGCATTATCATTATACCGGAAGATCGGTTTCAAGGATGTACCCGTGGACGGACCTTATAAACGAAGTGATGTTAAAATGCTACTAGACCTCCGGCATGCCTGAGAATTTAAAAACGTATACTATCAGAACAGCCGTAACGGATGATATTTCCCTGTTGCAGGCACTGGGAATTGAGACGTTTACCGAAACGTTCGCGGATTACAATTCGCCCCAAAACATGAAGCGCTATCTCGATAAAAGTTTTTCAAGGGCGCAAATCGAACAGGAAGTACGCGACCCCGCAGGAGAATTTCTTTTGCTGATGGACAGGGCCATTACAGCCGGATACGCACGGATAAAAGCAGGCACATTGCCCGGCCAGCCAGCCCTTCGCGCCATGGAAATCGAGCGGATCTATGCCCGGCGCGAATACGTTGGTAAAAAAGCGGGCAGTACATTGATGGAGGCCTGCCTCGCCCGCGCACGTCAAAAGGGCTACCATACGCTATGGTTAGGGGTATGGGAACGCAACGCCCGGGCTATTCACTTCTACGAACGTTGGGGATTTGAACGATTCGGCGAACACGTCTTCTGGCTGGGCGACGACGCGCAAACTGACTGGCTGATGAAACGGAATATAGATTTATGAAATATCGCACGGCAACCCTGGATGACCTGCCTGCTATCATTGAGATATACAACTCAACGGTTGCTTCACGCATGGTAACGGCCGACACTGAACCCGTCACGGTGGAGAGCCGGGTAAAATGGTTTCATGACCATGATCCCGATCACCGGCCGCTGTGGATTGTGGAGGACGAACAGCAAACCATGGCGGGCTGGATCAGTTTCAATTCATTTTACGGAAGGCCGGCCTACCAGGCTACTGCCGAGATCAGCATCTACCTTCATCCCGTCGCAAGGGGTAAGGGACTGGGTAAGGATATATTGCAGCATGCCATGCGCAGTAGTCATGCACTCGGCATCAAAACACTGCTGGGCTTCATCTTTGCGCACAATGAACCGAGTCTTAGACTCTTCCGCGGGCTCGGCTTTCATGACTGGGCACTACTCCCCAACATCGCCGTCCTCGATGGTGTGGAACGAAGTGTCGTCATCGTGGGAAAACGACTAACGCCGTAGCCATGAATACTGGTACGCCCCGTGGGAAAAGGACTGGAACTATCTACTGACAGTATAACAATGTACACACCTGCAAAATTTAAACTGGCCGATGAGTACGCCATCCAGGCGTTTATCAGGCAAAACGGCTTTGGGCTGTTGATCAACCATCCGGAGGGTAACCTGTGGGCTACGCATATTCCGATGGTGCTTTCGGAGGACGGGAAGAAATTAAGTGGTCATGTTTCAAGGGCGAATAAAGCATGGAAGGGTTTTCACTCCGATGTCGAAGTACTGGCGGTTTTTCAGGGGCCTCACGCTTATATTTCTTCTTCCTGGTACGATCATGAAAATGTGCCGACGTGGAATTACCTCGCGGCCCATGTATACGGAACAATCCGCACCGTGGAAGGCGATGAACTTTATGAGGGCCTGAAACAGTTGACCGACAAGTATGAAGCGGCGTCTGAGCATCCTGTCGCCATTGAAACGATGTCAGCGTCCTATCTTAAAAATGCCATGCTGGGTGTCGTTGGTTTCGAGATTCTGATCACGCGTATCGAGGCGACCCGCAAACTGTCGCAGAACCGCGACGTGGTAAATTATCAGGCGATCATTGATGAGCTTGAAAAACGAAATGACGGGGGTTCGGCCGGCATCGCATCGGAAATGAAAAAGGAGGCGCCACAATTGTTTGGAAGTAAAAGTAAAGGTGAACCGCAATGAACGAACAATTACAACGCGACTATAACGACATTGGCGAGATCCTGCAGCAGTCGCTCGCATTGGCTTCACAATATTTTAAAGTGCAGGAAACGATGGCGCCGGGGCGATACCTTCCCGACATCCCGCTGTCTGATATGCCCCGCCAGGGAATAGGCGCAAAAGCTGCACTTCGATTGTTTCAGGACAACTACGCGGGTAAGATCACCAACAGTGCGGGCCCGCGTTATTTCGGTTTCGTAACGGGTGGCGCTACGCCGGCTTCCATCGCCGGTGATTGGCTGGTGAGTGCTTATGATCAAAACGCCTGCGGCAGCAACGATTCGATAGCCCCCCAGTTGGAGCGACAGACCATCCGTTTTTTCAAGCAACTTTTCGGGCTGGACGATGCCTATTCGGGATCCTTTGTGACTGGCGCCACCATGTCGAATTTTGTGGGCCTGGCGCTGGGCAGGCAATGGATTGGTGAAGCGCATGGTTTTGATGTCAGTAACGACGGATTGGCTGGTGCCCCTCCCGTACGCGTGTTGAGCGCCACGCCGCATTCAAGTATTTTGAAATCGCTCTCCATGTCCGGCATCGGTAGAAAGGCCCTTGTCCCTGTGCCGACGTTGCCGGAGAGAGAGGCCATCGACGTGCACGAACTCGAAAAGCTGCTGCAGACCAGTTCACTTCCGCTGATCGTGGTAGCGAATGCCGGTACTGTAAACACGGTCGACTTTGACGATCTAGAAGCCCTCGGCAAAATGAAAGAAAAGTATCTCTTCTGGCTGCACGTCGATGCAGCGTTCGGTGGTTTTGCCGCATGCTCCGAACAGTATGCTCATCGGCTGACGGGGATTAATTATGCCGACAGCATTACGATCGATGCGCACAAATGGCTTAACGTCCCGTACGATGCCGCCATGCAGTTCACCCGTCACAGGGACCTGCAGCTGAAAGTGTTTCAGAACAGCGCAGCCTACCTGGGCGATCCGGCACAAAGTCCCGATTTTTTTCATTATACACCCGAAAACTCAAGGCGGTTCAGGGCCTTGCCTTCATGGTTCACGCTGATCGCCTATGGAAAAGAAGGTTATCGCGATATCGTTGAAAGAAATTGCCGTGCGGCACGCCAATTGGGGACATTGATAGACCAATCGAACGCATTCAGGCTCCTGGCGGAAGTCAACATGAACGTTGTCTGTTTTACGTTCAGGTCCGGACGCCAGGATTTCGAAACGATAAAGCAGTTTTTAAACGTCGTCCGCGATGACGGACAGGTCTTTTTTACACCCACGGTATATAAGGGTACCCCTGCAATCCGGGCGGCGGTTTCGAACTGGCAGACCGGTGAAAAGGATATCCTGCTTGCCTTCAATGTTTTGTCGAAACTCGCCGACAATTTCAAGCCCGGTCCGGTAGATCTCCTAGAGGGTGAAGTTTATTAACGGAACCACTAACGGGTATTGCATGATTGCATAAATTTGTAAGTATTTTTAGAAGAATATTGAGAACCGGTTAACATTCACAGCCATGACAACCTTGACGACCACCATCCCAGTTCAGCGAACAGCGCAATCGCGCATCAAACAAGTCGATTTCAGTAACCTCGAGTTTGGAAAATACATCGCGGACCATATGCTGGTGGCGGACTATGTCAATGGGAAATGGCAGGATCCTTCGATCGTCCCGTTTGCCGACATCCCGGTAAGTCCCGCGATGCTTTCTCTTCACTACGGTCAATCGATTTTTGAAGGCATGAAAGCGTTCTGGATGAATGATGGCAACATCAATATTTTCCGCCCGCACAAGCATCATGCGCGGCTGAACCGTTCACTGGATCGCATGTGTATGCCGGCCGTCAGCGAGGCGATCTTCCTTCAGTCATTGCATACCCTGGTCGAACTGGATAAAGACTGGATACCGACCAGTGACGGTTCTTCCCTGTACATACGGCCACTTGTTTTTGCCTATGAACCAAGGCTGGGTGTGAAGGTTGCTGATCATTTCAAGATGATCATTATGAACAGCCCTGTCGCCGCCTACCAGGCAAAACCTTACCGCCTGAAAGTTGAGGACACTTATGTCCGTACGGCAGAAGGTGGCACAGGATTCGCCAAGTGCGCCGGTAATTATGGCGGGGCATTTTATCCTACGCAGATCGCCCGCGAGGAAGGGTTTGACCAGATCCTATGGACCGATCATAAAGAACATAAATACATTGATGAGGTTGGCATGATGAACGTTATGTTCGTCATCAATGGAAAGCTGGTTACGCCGAAACTGACGACCGCGATCCTGGAGGGTGTTACCCGTGATACCATCCTTACCCTGGCCAGGGATATGGGCACGCCTGTAGAAGAGCGTCGTGTAAGCCTTGAGGAGATTGAAAAAGGGCTGCAGGACGGAACAGTATCGGAAGCCTTCGGAACAGGTACCGCAGCCGTTGTCGCACCCATAGCGGTCATCAATATTCACGGAAATGACCTTTCGATCCCGCTTGCCGGCCAAGACAGTTTTCAACTGCGCGCCAAGGCAAAGCTGAACAACATTCGGATGGGCGCCGAACCGGATGTCCACGGCTGGAACTATGTCATTCGTGTAAAATAAGGCAGTCGCATTTCGCGGCGATCCATTCCTGAACCTTGATATTTATTTCATTCTCCCCGGGATGAGCGGATACTTTAAACTGAATTTTTGTGCGAGCAGTTTTACTCAAGGGAAAAGATCAGTTGTCTTTCGCAGACAATGTAAAAAAACCGAAACCTGTAAAAGACCAGGTACTGATCAGGCTTCATCATGCCGCGTTGAATCATCGCGATCTTTGGTTGATAAAAGAACAGACCCGGGAATTTCCGGAAGGTGTTATTCTCGGTTCGGACGGGTGCGGTGTTATTGAAGATGTGGGGGAGGACGCCGATCCGATGCTGACGGGCATGGAAGTGGTCATCAATCCCAGTCTCGAATGGGGCAGCAACCCGGTGGTGTCCGGAGATAAGTTCAGGATCCTTGGATATCCGGATCATGGAACCTTTGCCGAGTACGTCACCATTTCCAAGAAATACATTTTCGAAAAACCGGAGCACCTCACAACGATGGAGGCTGCAGCTGTACCGTTGGCGGCCCTGACGGCCTACCGCGCCTTGTTTTCAAAGGCGCGTCTCCGTGCAAAAGAAAAAGTACTGATCACCGGCATTGGCGGGGGCGTGGCGTTGTGGCTGTTGCAATTTGCCACAGCATACCAGGCTCGGGTGTATGTCACCTCGGGTTCCGACGAAAAAATCGAGAAGGCGAAAGGACTTGGTGCAGTAGCCGGTTTCAACTATAAAGATGATATGTGGGCCGAAAAAGCGCAGAAGGAAGCGGGGGGATTTGATATCATTATCGATAGCGCCGGGGGAAGCGGTTTTGGAAAATTAATTGAGGTAGCCCTGCCCGGAGGCCGGATCGTGAATTTCGGCCGCACGCAGGGTGATATTACCGGGATCGCTACACGCATGCTGTACAACAAACAACTGTCCATTCATGGTACCACGATGGGTACGCGCGACGAATTTCTTTCCATGCTCGACTTCCTGGAAAGCCGCAACCTGCACCCGGTTATCGACAAGGTTTTTGGCCTGGAACAAATCCATGAAGCCTTTGAACGGCTGGAAAGTCCTGATCATTTTGGAAAGATCGTTCTCAACATTGCGCGCTAGATGGAAGTAACACTTGAATCCACGGTGAGTGGTTTTACCTACAGTACAGACAGAACCAGGCTGGACATTGAATACATTCACCGGTACCTTAAAGAGAAATCTTACTGGGCCCAGGGCATACCGCGAGAGGTGGTTGTCCGCGGCATTGAGAATGCCATGTGTTTTGGCGTTTATGACACCACGCGGCAGGTTGGGTTTGCCCGCGTCATTACCGACTATGCAACCTTTGGATACCTTGCCGACGTATTCATCGACGAAGCTTACCGTGGTCGTGGCCTGTCGAAAACGCTGATGCAGGTGATCATGGGAGCGGAGGTGTTAAGCAGCTTGCGGCGGCTCGTCCTTGTTACCCGCGATGCACACACCCTTTACAGCAGGTTTGACTTTAAGCCGTTGAAAAATCCTGACGGTTACATGGAAATGCATCGCCCCGATATTTATAAAAAACCCTCAACCGTATGATCACTTACAGAAATGACCGCCCCATCAGCGTAGACGAATTTATCGATGTGCTTAACCGCTCGACGCTGGCCGAGCGCAGGCCGGTGCAAAGCCGGGAACGCATCGCCAAAATGCTGCAGCATGGCAATGTTCTGGTTACCGCGTGGGACGGGGAGCGGCTTGTAGGTGTATCGCGCGCGCTGACTGATTTTTCATTTTGTTGTTACCTGTCCGATCTCGCGGTGGACGAAGCATATCAAAAAAAAGGTATTGGCAAGGAACTTATCAGGCTAACCCACGAAGTAGCAGGCGACGATGTCATGCTGATGTTACTGGCGGCGCCAAAAGCGGTGGGATATTATCCGAAGATCGGCATGCAGAAGTTTCCCGAATGTTTCATCATTCCCCGTAAGAATAACTAAGCTGTAACGAAGCACATTGGGCATATTTGGTCTGACAGCTGTATCCCGAAAAAAATCCTTGTAAGAAGAAACCTGACCGAAGTGCGGTATGATAGTCCATCTATGCGAAAGGCGTTGGGCTGTCCCGTGAAAATCGTTAACTTCTCGCGCTAAATCAAAAATGTCCATGAAAAAACAGACACGCAGAACGTTTATGGCCAGCGCCGCAGTGCTTGCCGCCGGTACAGCATCAGGAATGTCATTACTACCTATGGAAAATAAAAAATACAAGCTTTC
>DASPJC010000389.1:0-11347 GCA_035628815.1 Ohtaekwangia sp.
AAATTGCGTGGGGTGCGCCGTCAATACAACGCGCACGCTAAACTCCTCCAGTTTCTTTTTTAATTCTTCGACAGCGTTCTCTGAAGAGGCGCGCAAGAGCAGTGCTGAAACGGTTCCTTTTCCGTCAAGGTCATTGATGTCATCAAACGCCGCATCCTCGATGGAATCAAATAACACCACCTGACGCTCGACGTATTGTATAAAGCTGAACAAATGGCCGATCTGTTCCTCCCGCGTGGCTTGGGGTGTAAAATCCTTGAAGAACTTTTTGATAATGGATTTTGGATCCTTTCCTTTTTCAAAACCCGTTTCGCATGATTGCTGCAGCAGCGGAAGCAGGGTACCCGTCCGGTATATACCGGTATACGGGAGGTTAAGGAAAAGACTGTTGTACATGTGGTACCGCGTGGAAACAGTCTCGTTGAATTGCCTGGCCATGATTGTGATTGAGAACTGACAAAGTTATCAATTACTGCCATGAGGTCAGTAGACAGGCGGGGAATTGAAGATTTTCTTTTCGAAAACGTTTACGGGTTAGAAAAGCAAAAGGCACAGGGATGCCCGATTTACGGAACCCTGCGCCTTCCTAACGGTGAATAGCTTTTATTGAACGACTTCTCCCTTGATCGTCAAAACCGCGACGCCCTCTTCCGTGTTGGCATTGACGGTAACGGTTTTCGTGAACTGACCCAGGCTCGCAGCATTATAGGTAGCCTTCACAAATCCTTTGGCGCCGGGTGCAATAGGATCTTTCGTATAATCAGCTACGGTGCATCCACAGGACGCCTTTACAGACGATACGACCAGCGGGATGTCGCCGGTGTTGGTGAAGGTAAATTCCTGTGTTACGGGCTTATTGATCTTAATTTTTCCGAAGTCAAAGGTTGTTGCATTCCAGGCGAATGCAGCATTCCCGGCTTTGGTAAAAGTGGCAGGAGCCGGAGCTTTACTGGCCAGTGGCTGCGCGAAAACAGCAGTCGAGCAGGCAAAAAAAGCAAGTGCAAAAACAATTCTTTTCATGATTGATTATTTTGGTTGAACAATGTACTAATTCGATCGAACACCACAAAGTTCCGAAAACCCGCAGAAAACGGGTGTTAACAGTTTGTCAAATAGTGTTAAAGACTTGTTAATGTTAGGGTTGTACGACCTCTTTCCGTTAATTTTATCCTGTGAAAAACTCGACGATCCGGCTAATTGTCATCCTGGCTACCCTCAGCATTGTAGGGATAACCATCACGCAGATTTACTGGATCCGCCGCGCATTCGATCTTAAGGAAGCTGAGTTTGAGCGGACGGTGTCGGCAGCGCTGTACAATGTTGCCCAGGAGATCTTCGAGATCAATAAAACGCCCTCTCCCGCCAACAACCCCGTAAAACAGCTGTCGACAAATTACTTCGTGGTCATGGTCAACCACCAGCTGGATGCCAGCCTGCTTGAATTTCTTCTCCGCGCTGAGTTTGAAAAGCGGAATATCATCGCCGATTTCGAATACGGCGTTTATGATTGCTCCAGCGAGTGCATGCTGTATGGCAACTATGTGCCCCTGAAAACCAGCAAAAATAAATTCACGAGCAAGGTTCTCCCGGAATGGGCAAACCAGGGCTATTATTTTGGCGTGCAGTTTCCAAACCGCGAAGCGCACATCATTAACCAGATGGGGATCTGGTCTTTTTCTTCCGTCGTGCTGTTGCTGGTGATCGTGTTTTTCGGGTATACGCTATTTGTCATCCTGAAGCAAAAACGCCTCTCTGAGATCCAGAAGGATTTTATCAACAACATGACGCATGAGTTCAAGACGCCAATATCCACCATTGCCATCTCGACAGAAGTACTGAAAGATCCCGGGATCATTCATCAGCCGGAACGCCTTCTGAATTATACAACGATCATTGAAAAAGAGAACACCCGGCTGAAGCAACAAGTGGAGCGTGTGCTGCAAATGGCCCGGCTCGATAAGGAAGACATCGGTCTGCGGAAAGAGATCGTCGACATTCATCAGCTTCTCCAGGATGCGATCCGCAACACAGCGTTGACGACGCAGGAAAAGCAAGGTAAGGTGGATGTCGAGTTCACCGCGGAAAAGCATGAGCTGCAGGCGGACAAACTCCACCTGACCAATGTTTTTCATAACCTGCTTGACAACGCCGTCAAGTACTGCAAGGAAATCCCTTTGCTGAACATACGAACAAGAAATGATCAGACGGGTATTATCATCGAAGTGAACGACAACGGCATCGGTATCAGTCCGGAGAACCAAAAACGGATATTTCAGAAATTTTACCGTGTCTCGACAGGTAATGTGCACGACGTTAAAGGTTTCGGCCTGGGCCTGAGCTATGTCAAGACGGTGGTTGATGCGCATGGCGGATACGTTACGGTGAAAAGTGAAGTCGGCCGGGGCAGCAATTTCAGTGTATTCATACCGTTGGGCTGATCGTGCGATCATCACCCGGATAATTTATCAACTATGGGCAAGCGAATTTTACTGGTGGAGGATGACCCAAGCCTGGGGTTTGTGATCAAGGACAATCTGGGCATGAAAGGGTATGATGTCACCCACTGCGAGGATGGTGAAGCTGGAGAAAACTCGTTCGGTGCGGACGATTTCCACCTGTGTATCTTCGATGTCATGCTTCCGAAAAAAGACGGTTTTGCACTGGCGCGCGCAGTTCGCGAAAAAGACAAAAATATTCCCATCCTTTTTCTGACGGCAAAAGGCATGATGGAAGACAAGCTGGAAGGTTTCAGGAGCGGTGCCGACGACTATATTACAAAGCCCTTCAGCCTGGAGGAGTTGTTTTGCCGCATTGAAGTTTTCCTCCGCCGCAGTAAGGGCACAGCGGGCAGTGATGAAAATGTTTTCTCCATCGGTCAATATGAATTCGATTATACCAATTTCCGGCTGCGTTCCGGTGGCATCGAAAAGACGCTGACACAAAAAGAAGCAGAAGTACTCAAGCTGCTATACCTTAATCGGGAGAAAGTTTTAAAAAGGGAGGACATCCTCAGGCAGGTGTGGGGTGATGACGACTATTTCATGGGACGAAGCCTCGACGTGTTCATTTCAAAACTTCGCAAATACCTCAAGGACGACACCAATGTTCAGATCGTGAATTATCACGCGGTTGGTTTCAAGCTCGAATGCCGTCAATGATGCCGGTTACTGCATCAGTTTTTCGATAAGGCTATCGACACTGATACCCTCCGCTTCCGCCTTGAAATTCCTGACGATGCGATGACGAAGCACCGGCTTGGCAATGGCCTGTACATCTTCGATGTCGGGGGAATATTTGCCATTCAGAATAGCATTGCATTTTGAACCCAGCACAAGATACTGCGAAGCGCGAGGACCAGCTCCCCACTCGAGATATTCGTCAGCCATGGAAGAACTTCCGTTGATCCGCGGTCGTGTCTTGTTGGCCAGGCCCACGGCATATTCAATTACATTATCCGGTACAGGAACGCGCCTGACGAGGTGCTGAAAATCGACGATCTGGTCGCCGGTAAGTACCTTGTTGACGGATTTCGGCTCATCAGATGTCGTACTCTTTACCACCAGCATCTCATCCTTGAAAGATGGATACGTGAGCAAAATATTAAACATGAAACGATCGAGCTGTGCCTCGGGCAATGGATAGGTCCCTTCCTGTTCAATAGGGTTTTGCGTCGCCAGCACGAAGAAGGGACGGGGCAGGTCATATCGCTGACCGGCAATCGTTACGGCATACTCCTGCATGGATTCGAGGAGCGCCGCCTGCGTTTTGGGCGGCGTCCGGTTGATCTCATCCGCGAGGATCAGGTTGCCGAATACCGGGCCTTTCACAAACTTGAAGTTGCGTTCCTTGTCCATCGTCTCCGCGCCGACGATATCCGACGGCATCAGGTCGGGCGTGAACTGGATGCGTTTAAACTGGAGATCCAGCGCGGTTGCAATGGTCTGAACCAATAACGTCTTGGCGAGGCCGGGTACGCCGACCAGCAGGGAGTGGCCCTGGCAGAAAATCGCGATCAATACCTGCCTGACAACTTCTTCCTGTCCAAAAACGACTTTGGAAATTTCAGCTTTCAGATGGTTATAGGTTGAAGCCAGTGCGTCGGCCGCTTCTACATCGGAAGAAAATTTAGTCATTAGCGCTCATCTAGAATTCCACAATAGTCGTAAACCGGATCTATGCTAATAAACACATCTTTCCGGGCTTTCTGAAACCACTTCTGTAATACTCCGTTCTTTTTTTCATTCAGCGTGGCCGCCTGGATACGCGACCAGTCGTCTTCAAGCGACGCCTGGTGCGGTGCGATCCTTGACTTATAAAACAGTATCCGCACGGCATCTTTCCCATCATCGGTGCGGTACACAATAGGTTCTGAGATGTTTCCGATCTTCATCGAATCGATCCGGAAGAAAACGACAGGGTCAAGCTCATCAACCATCAGCCTGGTGCCTCCCTCCTGGTCACTGAAGAAACCGCCGTTTCCCTTCGTCTGCATATCATCTGAATACTCCTTCGCGGCCTTCTGAAATGTAATACTATCGTTGATGATCAGCGTCCGGATACTATCCAGATACCGGGATGCTTTCGCCAGGTCTTCTTCCGAAGGCTTCGGCGAAATGAGGATGTGTCGCGAGTGGTATTCATTTCCCCGGCGCTCCAGCAACTGCATGATATGGAAACCAAAAGGCGATTTAAAGGGCATGGATATCTCGTTCGGTTTCAGCCGGAACGCCACGGCCTCGTATTCCGGTACCATCCGGCCGCGCCCCGACCAGCCCATGTCACCGCCATTTTGCAGGACAGACGGATCATCAGAATGCTTTTTGGCAAGCTCGGTAAAATCCGCGCCCGAGAGTATCTGATTTCGGATGTTGATCAGTTCGCCCTTGGTTACATTTTCCTGCGCTTCACTTACCTGCGCCACACGAACGATCTGAGCGACTTCTACCGAAGCAGAAAAGTACGGCAGGCTGTCTTTGGGAATCTTGCTGAAGAACCGGCGGACGTCTGCCGGCGTCACCTTAAGATCCTTGGTCATTTCGCCTTCCATCTTGTTGACGATCATCTGCTCGCGGATCTGGTCCCGAAGCTCCATCCGGATCTGTTCCATCGTCTTGCCGTACAAGGCTTCAAGCTCATCCGGTGTCCGACCGGACTGGGAGAGGATCATGTCCATACGGTTCTGCGTATTGACATCCACTTCGGCATCAAGAACAACAACGGAGTCAATCTCGGCCTTTGCCATCATCAGTTTGTTCCGAAGCAGCACGGCCAGGTACTGGCAGCGAATGTTCTGGGAAGGTGTGCCTCCGTTCGTCAGATAGTCCTGGTATGCGCGGTCCAGTTCGGACTTCAATACAATATAATTATCCACCTTGGCGATGATCTCATCGACGACAAATCCCTGATTCTCCTGCGCCGACAAAGGCGACGAAAGAAATCCGGTGAGGATCAGCAAACCTGCGACACGCAGTACGTTTATTTTCTTCATACTATTTATAAATCTCAAAATCTTCCTGTTCTTCTCCCCGCGCATACACGTCGTCTTCAAGCCGTTTGGCAAGCTCAACCTTGCGTTTGTTCAGGATAATGTTGCGAATTTCATCCTTCACAAATTCGAGCGGAGACACATTGTCTGAAATCCGGTACTGCTCTACTTTAAAAAAGTAAAGATAGGTCTCATCCGATGTTTCATAATACGGATTCGACTTCAGGAACTGAATCTTGTTCGGGATCTCGGCCAGCGGCGAAGATCTTACCAGTTCATCAAAGATCATCCACGTAGAGTCCGCAATATGATATGCTGCTGAAAAACTCAGACAGTATGATTTCAATTCCTTCTCGTCCTTGTCACGGTTTGAAAAGATAAGCTCCTTGATTTTTCCGGTACGCGGTGCATTCTTCGGCACTTTGATAAACGTCGCCTGGACGATGTTCTGTTTTAAAATAAAATTATCAACGTGGTCTTTGTAGTATTGTTCAATCTCGGGGGCGGTAACAACCGTATCGAGATTTTGCTTGATGTAGAATGTCTGATACTCGTAAGCAATAATACTATACCGGTAATCCAGGATCTTTCGTTCTACTTCTGCTTCATTGATATTGATCTTTCGCGCCGCCTCCTGAATAAGCAATTGCTTTCTGATCCAGCTGTTGATGTACGCTTCCGCGCGCAAGGTGCTGTCTTCCTTCGATGGTCCCGAAGGCACGATCCCCGCCAGCTCATCTTTGTACAGATAGGCATTGTTAACGCGTGCCACGGGCTGACGCACAGCACCGGCCTCTGCCTGCTTGTCTTTCATCCGGACAAAATCGCAGCCGGCTACCAGCCACAACAGCAAAACGATCAGCATGACAGAACGTTCAGGGCATGCCTTTATCCCGCTACCGGTTTGATCAGTTGCGGAGTTGCTCGAATATGTATCGTTTGCCCTTTTCATTCACTTTCACCGGATATTTCTTCTTTAACAGAACAATCCAGTTTTTCTCCACTTCATTTTGATAATCCGATATGACTCCGGCCCGCGCTTCTTCAAACGACATAGGCCCCGGAGCCAGTATATTTTTTAGCCACGCAAGGTAATACATTCCGTTATTTTCCCCGGAATGCACGCCCTCAACCCAAGGAATCTTGCCAAATATGGCCTTATCATCCTTTTTATAGTATCCGGATTCCGTCCGGATCCGCCGCGCGGTTGCAAACTGGCTGATCTTCTGCTCGTCCCCCGACCGGACCACCGGCGCGAGATTGGCCAGATCCTCTTCATTCGAGGAAGAAAATAATGTCACTTTTGCCCTCTCGCCGGCCTGGTAATCACGCTGGTGTGACGCATAGTACCTAACCTGGCCCACAGAATCTTCCGACGCTTTGTTCCATACTTCGTCCTCCATGATCTCAAACAACAAAATTCCTTCATAATACTCCTTCAAAAGAAAACTGTACTCCGGGTTTTCCCTGAGGATGGAAGCTTCCTGCTTCTCAAGGATGCACTGCCCGACATAATCGTTGTATAACTGGTCAAGATATTTTCCGGGTGGAAGGGCACTGGATTGTTGGTTCTCCTGTACATAAGAGAAAAAACCGCCGGCAGGATACTGTGTCGCCCCCAGCGAAAAAAGTATGTCTTTGGAAGCCTTGCTGGCACCAGGGGCTTTCCATTTTCCCTGTGTCAGCGCTGAGTCTGCGGTGGCAAGCAGTTTGTTTTTAACGGCCAGGTTCTCCCTGAAGTCGTATTTGGTTCTCAGTCGCGCCTGAAGGGCTTGTTTTGAAACCTGGGTCCGCTCGTCACGTGTCACGCGGTTCTTCAAAGATGCGCGGATTTCCTCGAATGACGGCAGCGGTATCCTGCGTTCGAGCCGCATGATATGCCATCCGTATTGTGTCTGAAAGGGGTCCGAAATTTCGCCGGGTTCGCGGAGACTGAAAGCTGTTTGTTCGAACTCCGGCACGTTGGCCATAGCACCGACACCGAAAGGCCGAAGCCTCCCGCCATTCTCTTTTGTACCCGGGTCCTCTGAGAACTCGCGGCACAGGTCTGTCCACGCAACACCGCCGCGCAATTTGTCATGGATATCAAAAATTGTATTCCGTGCCTTCTCATTGTCGGCGTCCTGGCCGGTGCGGATCATGATATGCGAAACTTCAACCTCACCGCGGGCGGGCCTGCGTTCCAGTACTTTGACAACGTGATAGCCGAAACGCGTTCGTAGCGGCTGACTGATTTCACCCGGGGTTGTGTTGTAAGCGGCGTTCTCGAACGGGTACACCATCTGTAAAGCTGTGAAATATCCCAGAAGACCTTTGTTTGTTTTTGCGGATGGATCTTCAGAAGCATCCGTTGCTACCGTTTCGAAATCTTCGCCCGCAAGAATCCTTTTCCTGATGGCTGTAATCTTTTCAAACGCCTTTAACGTATCCTGCGGTTCGGCATCGGGTTTTACGGTCACTAAAATATGAGCGGCTTTAACTTCGGTTTTCAGCCGCTCGTAAGTGAGGCTGACGAGGCTGTCGGCCATCGATGCATCGGGCAGATAGGGTTTGCGGAGTTCTTCCTTGTACTGGGCGAACTCCTTCCGGAAGGCCGCTGTAGTATCCATTCCGCGGCTGCGCGCTTCTTCTACCTTAAGCTTAAAGTTAATGAACAGGTCAAGGTACTCCTGGATCTTTTCCGTGGTGTAGTCGGTCTGTTTGTTCTGGTGATTCTTGCGGTAGAGGTAAATAAATTCCGCCGCCGTCGTCGGTTTTCCGTTGACGGAAAATACAGTAACAGGTTTGGGCGCTTTACTTTTTGATTTTGTCGATTGTGCAAAGGCCGGCAAAAGAATGGCGCTGCAGCAAAGCAGTAGAATTGCACGTCTAATCATAGGTTAACGGTTCTGATCATGAATTGAAGTGAACGGTTTTCGTGAGCCTGCAGACATTGCGGCCCTCGCGTTTTTGATATTCGATCCTGTCCATGATGGTTTTCACCAGTCGGATTCCCAATCCCCCTTTGCGTTTTTCATGAATGATGTTGTTGAGCGCCGGTTCGTTGAATTGGTTGATATCGAAAACCGTTCCGTCGTCGATGATTTCGAAGATAACAGGATCGCTGTTCTTGACGGTGATGTGTAACTCAAACAGGTCGTCCGGGTTGCAATGATGCGCATGAATCATGAGGTTGGAGCACATTTCGTCCAGGGCAAGTACGATTTCACTTACCTCAAGATCGGTAACCCCATGGTTCTTCAGGGAGCCCCGGATAAAATCCCGCACCCCCTTCAGATTTTCAATGCTGCATCCGACTTTATACGTGTAATTCATGAGACCATTTGCTTTGCTTCAATCTTATCCTTTCCGATTTGCAGCAATTCATTCAATCCCAGAATGCTGAAAGTATTAGCCACCTTTTCGCTCATGCCGAATAGAACCATCTTAACGTTGCGATCTTTGAATTCTTCGATGTAGGACATGAACACGCCCAGTCCGGCGGAAGAAATATATTCCAGCGCACTGCAGTCGATCAGTATCCGTGTGAATCCTTCACCCACACTTTTGGCAATGGCCAGGTCAAGCTCGATGGAAGAGCTTGCGTCTATTTCCCCGATCAGAACGACAATATCCGCACCGTCTTCCTGAATTCGCTTAATGTGGATCATAGTTTTTAACGTTGTTTAAAATTTAATGTTCCCTGAATTCCCACTAAGAACCAGGAAATCACAGCCTTACCTATTTAAATTTGACGATCATCGTCGTATAATCGTCATTGATATTGGTTGTTCCCGAAAACTCATACAGCCTGTTGATCAGGTGATCCTGTATTTCCTTCGGCGATCCATCCTTTACTTCACACAGCACCGTCAGGAGCTTGTCGTACCCGAATTCTTCATTCCGCGCGTCTTTCGCCTCGGTCACACCATCGGTATACAACACCATGATATCCCCGGAATGGTATTCAAACTCATTAGCCTGTATGAAATTTGAATAGCTTTTGTTCCTCACCATACCGAGAGCAATCCCTTTGTCCTTGATATACTCAGCGTGCCCCTTTTTGGCGCAGAAATACAATACAGGGCAGTGACCCGCGCGCGCATAGCGGATCTTCTTTTTCTGCGTGTTAATGATAAAGTGCGTTGCCGAAATAAATGAACCGCGCTCCAGGCAGTAAACCAGTGCCTGGTTAGCCCGCACCATAAAATCATGAGGATCGATATTATCCTGCGCCAGGCTGTGAAAAATCCCCTTCATCTGCGACATGTGGAAAGCCGCGGTTGTTCCTTTTCCCGAAACATCGGCAATGATCAGCGAAATGGTATGATCGTTAATCCGCAGTGTGTCGTAATAGTCGCCTCCCACTTCGTCGGCTGATTCAGAAAATGCGGCAATATCGAAGTCGTCGTCCTTTTCCAATACGGCCGGCAGCAGGCTCTTCTGCACCATTTTGGCGATTTTCAACTCCTCCTTATATCGTTCATTTTGCAGCGCCTCTTCCAGCAACCGGAAATTCTCAACCGAAATGCCCGCCTGGTTTGCAAAGGTAGAGACGATCTTAGTCATCTCTTTATTGAATCCTTCCGGCAATTCTTTTAACAGCGCCAACGTTCCGATGTTCTCATTCTTGACGTAGATCGGGAACGCAAGGATAGACCTGAACCGGGATCCCTTGAGCGACGCGAGGTGCTTTGAAAGATTTTTGGTCTTGTCGCTCCCCTGATCGAGTATACCTTTTACGTTATGGGTCCTCAGGTGGTCAATGATGTCGTATGCTTCTTTGTCGGCGATCTTATAGGTAAACAATTTATGACCGATCTGGGTTGCTTTGATCTCCAGCCAGGCAGCATCTGCGAATACCGTGCTCACGGAAGTCTCCAGTAAAATATTGTAAACGCTCTCCTCGCTTTGCTCTGTTTGTATCGACTGACTGATGCGTTGAAAATTTACTACCTCCTCCAGCTTCTGTTCAAAAACTGAAGTTGTCGGGAGATTAAACAGGATGACGAGGAAAGAAAAGACACTGTACATGGCCACGAACACGATCACCGACAGGATGAAGATGTGATAGCGGTAATGTGTGAAATTCGGCGAAATAGCACCCAGTGACTCCGTCAGCGCGCTGTTTGTATACAACAGGTAAAGCAGATAGAAAATCGTGAGCAGCAGGAGCAGAAGTCCCGTCCATTTCTGGCGGAAGTTGAGATACGCAACCCACTTCATGTTGCCGGACAACACGAGGCTTATCACCACGAAGATTCCCAGCAGCGGACCGTATAGTTTTTGAACAAGTTCAATATTAAAGCTGTTGAGCAGCAACGACAGCAACAGGCCGATCTCGAAAAATGCCCACAATCGCAGGAGCCATTTCGACTTCTGGTACAGGATCAGCCGTTTCCAGGCTGTAAACGCCATCAGCAAAAATCCCATCATCAGCCCCAGGTTGATCATGTAGATGAGATCTTTGAACACGGCATGGCTGGTGAGCTTTCCGTTGTTGAGCAAATGCTCCACCAGGCGAAGGCTTAAGGAAATTACCGTAGCGACAAGACCGGTGGCAAAGACCCGCCAGAGCAGGTCGATGAAATTGAGCACTTCATCCCGCTCGACCTTGAACTTGTAGTAGTAAAAAACCGCCAGGATAAACAGGTTTAAAATGACGCCCGGCAGCCAGAGCGGTATATCCGGACGGATTTTATTGACGGAACTGAAGATTATCGAGATATCCGTCAAAAGAAGCGCCAGCCAGGTGATAACACCTACCGTAAAAAGTAATCGGGTGACGGCTTTAGCTTTCAAACTGATGCAATTGTGACAAAAAAAAGCCAATCCTGAGATTGGCCTACAAGTATAGGAATATTCAGCAAGAGTTTATTCAAT
>DASPJC010000390.1:0-3401 GCA_035628815.1 Ohtaekwangia sp.
ATGCATCGGCAGAAAACCAGAAGGTAACATCGTTGGAAGTTGGCTATGGCTTCAGAAGCCGCTATACGACGATCAATATAAACGCGTACAGTTCACAATGGACAGACCGGCAGATATCCAGAACAGCAAATGTTGAAGGCCAGGATGGTACGGCTAACTTTTTTGGTGTCGGACAACTCCATCAGGGTGTTGAGATCGAGGCATCGTTTTCCCCTGTAACAGGTTTGAATTTGACGGGAATGGTCGCGGTGGGAAACTGGCGATACAATGACGATTTCAGCGCCAGTGTTTTTGATGCAGATCAGCAATTGATCGGAGAGCTTGAACTGTACATGGATGATGTCAAGGTACCCGATGCGGCGCAGACCACTTTCAACATCGGTGCCGATTATGAAATTCTTAAAGGGTTGAAGGTCTACGGAAACTATTTCTACGCCGATAAAATTTATGCGGATTTTAATGTTACCACCGACGCCGTGTTTCTTACTGAAGGCAACCAGGCATGGCAGCTTCCAGCGTATAGCCTGGTCGATGCGGGAATCTCGTACAGCTTCAAAATCAGCAAACTGGATGTGATCTGGCGCCTGAATATTAATAACCTGCTGGATGAAACCTATATCTCCGAGTCAGAAACAAACCGTCTTTTTGATGACGGCGATGTGAATGACCGGGAGGTTGGCGATAACGGCAGTGTTTCGAATGTCGTGTACTATGGTCTGGGAAGAACGTGGAATACGTCGCTGAAAATCAGGTTTTAAGCCGCCCAGGGGCTCGCTGACAGCCCCTGTAACAACAGCTTTTTGTTTCCGTAGGAAATCAGTAATTTCAAGGTTCCTATGGAAGCACTTTCGCGCTATCTGGCTACAGCCGCTTTCTTTTTGATGGGTGTTTTTTCATGCAACCCATCGCAAAATGGTAGCTTTTCTTCTTCACCTGAGGTCGAACTGGACCTTCCCGCCATCCTTAAACGAGGCTACATCAATGTACTGGTTGATAACAATTCTGTCAGCTATTTCATCTACAAGGGCCAGGCCATGGGTTATGAGTACGAGTTGTTACGGCTGCTGGCGGACCATCTCCAGGTCGATCTTAAAATTAAAGTAACGTCGGGTGTAGAACGGGCGATCGAACAGCTTAATCGCGGCGAAGGTGATATCCTGGCATTTCCCCTGACGGTAACAAAATCGCGGACACAACATATTTCATTCACAAAAGCCCACTACAATTCCTACCAGGTGCTGGTTCAGCGCAAACCTGACAACTGGCGAAAACTTACGGAAGAACAAATCAACGATGCCGTGATCCGGAATCCGGTCGACCTTGTCGGAAAGGAAGTGTACGTTATCCGGGGAACAAGCTTTGACCAACGTCTTGAAAATCTTTCGGAAGAAATTGGCGGCGATATCGAGATCCGGCGCGATACCCTCACCGCTGAAAGCGAGTCCTTGATAAGAAAAGTAGCCATGGGCCAGATCGATTACACCGTGTCGGACCACACCATGGCAAGGGTCAATGCTTCTTATTATCCAAACCTCGATGTTAATACTGTACTCAGCGTACCGCAGCAGATCGCATGGGGCGTTCGGAAAAATTCACCGCAGTTACTGGACGCCGTTAATCAATGGCTGGCCAAGGTTAAAAAAGAACCTACGTTTATGGTGATCTATAACCGATACTTCAAGAGCCCGCGGACTTCCCTGGCACGCATGAACAGCGATTACTCTTCGCTTGGCGGAAGCAAACTTTCGCCGTACGACAAACTGATCAAAGCGGGCGCGCAGAAACTGGGCTGGGACTGGCGACTCCTGGCTTCTGTAATCTACCAGGAATCTCGTTTTCTCCCTGCTGACGAATCATGGGCCGGCGCCCAGGGGCTCATGCAGTTAATGCCCTCCACCGCGAAACGTTTTGGTGTGACCAATCCAAATGACCCGGCACAAAATATACGGGCCGGTGTCGAGTTTTTGCTTCATCTCGAGAAGTACTGGGGTAAACGCGTGCCCGATCCGGCGGAGCGTCTTAAATTTGTGTTGGCTTCCTATAACGCCGGACTCTCGCATATCATCGATGCGCGCAAGCTTGCTGAAAAGTACGGTAAGGATCCGGCCAAATGGTATGAGAATGTCGAACTTTTCCTGCTGCGGAAATCTGATCCTGAATATTATAAAGATCCGGTGGTCACGACCGGATACTGCAAGTGTGAGGAACCGGTTAATTATATTCGCGACGTGCTGGAGCGGTACGATGAATACCGGATACACATCAGGGAAGAAGCTGACGAACTATCTTCTGAAACGGTAGTGTCTGCCAGGTAGCGGCAATGTCCGGGTCGCGCATAACCTCATCCATGATTTTTCTCTGTTTCTGCCCGGTATGATACGCATCGGCGTAATGAATATTATCATGAAATGTCACCATCGAATATAGCGGGATCCACTCATCGGGATATAGTGCGTGCAATTTCGCCTCTATTTTTTTACGCAACAGGAAATCCGCGTCCGCGACAAGATCGCGCATCTCGATAAAATTGTCCAGCGCCAGCGTTGCGATTGCATCCGTGTCCGGTTTACGTTCTTCCTGGAATGCCGGTAGTACTTTATGCCAGTCGTCGCGGTAATGATCGAGAAGCTGGTTGAGGACGCGACAATCTTCAAATCCCGCGTTCATGCCCTGTCCATAAAACGGAACGATCGCATGCGCCGCATCGCCGATCAGGAGGGTATTGTTCCGGACCCACGGAAAGCATCGCATCGTGACCAGCGATGAAGAAGGGTTGGCATGAAAATCCTGCAACACCCCGGGCATCAGTTTCAATGCATCCGGGAAATGTTGCCGGAAAAATTCCAGGATAGCATCGTCGTTGCCGAGGGATTTGAACGACAAGGGTCCTTCAAAAGGAAAGAACAGGGTACAGGTAAAGCTGCCGTCAGGATTAGGCAGTGCGATCATCATAAAACTTTCGCGGGGCCAGATGTGCAGGGCGTTCTTCTCCAGCTGGTAAACGCCATCGGATCCGGCAGGAATGTGAAGTTCTTTGTAGCCGTGATCAATATACTCCTGTGAAAAATTGAACCGATCTGTAAACTGCATCGCTCCCCGAACCGCTGAGAATGCCCCATCCGCCCCGATAATGATATCATGTTGATGTGTTGACGTGTTGATGTGTTGATGTGTTGATGTGTTGACGGGTTGATGTGTTGATGTGTTGACGGGTTGGGAGGTCGAGGGGGTGAGCGTCAGGGTGGTTGTTTCGAGGTCCACGTTGACGCAGCGTTGGTTGAAACGAAAGATAGCGCCGCCTTTTTCCGCTTCCTCGATCAGGAGTACGTTCAGATCCCGGCGGGAGATTGAGTTGATAAACTGTCCTTCCTTTCCATAGGGCAGGAAGCTTAATTCGCCAT